>CAMOGZ010000001.1 GCA_946614405.1 uncultured Eubacterium sp.
CCTACGATCAGCGGATCCAGGATACGGGATGTGGATGCCAGCGGATCAACTGCCGGGTAGATGCCCAGCTCGGTGATGGCACGATCCAGTACGGTGGTGGCGTCCAGATGGGCGAATGTGGTTGCCGGCGCCGGGTCCGTCAGGTCGTCCGCCGGTACGTATACTGCCTGTACGGAGGTGATGGATCCGTCCTTGGTGGAGGTGATCCGCTCCTGCAAGGCACCCATCTCATTTGCCAGAGTCGGCTGATATCCTACTGCGGAAGGCACACGGCCCAGCAGCGCGGATACTTCAGAACCGGCCTGGGTGAAACGGAAAATATTATCGATAAACAGGAGCACATCCTGCTTTTCTTTGTCACGGAAATACTCTGCCATGGTGAGACCGGTCAGAGCCACACGCATTCTGGCTCCTGGTGGTTCATTCATCTGGCCGAAGACCATGGCGGTCTTCTTGATGACGCCGGATTCGGTCATCTCGCCGTAGAGGTCATTTCCCTCACGGGTACGCTCGCCAACGCCGGCGAATACGGAGATTCCGCCGTGCTCAGTGGCGATGTTGTTGATCAGTTCCTGGATCAGTACGGTTTTGCCTACGCCGGCTCCGCCGAACAGACCGACCTTACCACCCTTGGTGTAGGGTGCGATGAGGTCGATGACCTTGATTCCGGTCTCGAACATCTGAGAACTGGTATCCTGATCTTCGAATGCCGGTGCAGGACGATGGATCGGTGCATGATGCTCCGTCTCCACGGGGCCCTTCTCGTCGATGGGCTCACCCAGTACGTTGAACAGACGTCCCAGGACCTCATCTCCAACCGGAACCTCGATGGGATTTCCGGTGTCCAGGGCTTCCATGCCGCGGGCCAGTCCGTCCGTAGAGGACAGCGCGATGCAGCGCACCTCGTCGTCTCCTCTGTGCTGTGCGACCTCTGCCACGATGGTGGTGTTCTCGTCCAGTTTGATCTCAATGGCGTTCAGGAGCTCCGGCAGCTCCTCCGGCTTGAACTTGATGTCCACCACCGGTCCAATGATCTGATGTATGATTCCCTTATTCATAAGGTATCCTCCTTTAGCTCAGCGCCTCAGAGCCCGACACGATCTCGATGATCTCATCGGTGATCTGGGACTGCCGTGCACGGTTATATTCCAGCTGCAGCAGGGACAGCATGTCCGCTGCGTTATCGTTTGCATTCTCCATGGCCTGTCTTCTGGCGGCATGCTCGCAGGTGGCAGACTCGATGACGGCGGTGTACAGCCTCATCTCAAAGAGCTTCTCACACAGGTAAACAAAGACTTCCTGTGGGGATGGCTCATATTCCACGCTGTTGATCTTGGTGGAATTCGCTACGTGCTCGCCCAGGTCGATGGGCAGGATCCGCTTGGTGACGACTTCCTGCTTCAGTGTGTTGATATATGAGGTGTAGATCAGCACGATCTCATCGATGACCCCGTCCAGGTACTGCTTCACCAGTTTCTCTGCGATGGACTTTGTTTCCTCGTAGGTCACGGTGTCCGCGGTGGCATCATGGGACACGAGAATGTCCACGTTCCGCCGCTCAAAGTATTCCCGGCCTTTGCTTCCAATGGTGATGAGCTCGGGGATATGCCCGGAGGCCGCGATCTCCTCCTCGGTCCTGCGGATCACGTTGCCGTTGAAACTTCCACAAAGCCCTGTGCTGGAGGTGATGATGATATAGGCCGTTTTCTTGATCTCCCGGGATCCCAGCAGATACTGCCTGGGGACCACTTCCGCATTCTCGAAGGCTTCCTCGATGGATGCGGTGATCCGGGAGAGGCACAGGTTACTGTGCTCATAGACCAGCTTGGCACGGCGCAGTTTGGCTGCGGACACCAGCTTCATGGCGTTGGTGATCCGCTCCGTGCTGCCGATGCTTCGGATCCTACGTTTGATTCCCTGAATCTGCTCAGCCATGGATGAACCCTGCCTTCTTGAATTCTTCTACGCCGCGGCGCAGCATCCCCTCTGCCTTATCGGAGAGCTGACCGGTCTCGTGGATTTCCCTCTTGATTTCCGGATAATGGTCTTCCATATAAGCATAGAACTGCTTCTCGAAAGCTCTGATATCGGAAACCGGAATGTCATCCAGCATATCATTAATAGCTGCGTAAATGATCATGACCTGATCCGCTACGTCCAGCGGTCCATACTGACCCTGCTTCAGGATCTCCATGAGTACGGCGCCGTGGTCCAGTCTCTTCTTGGTCTCGGCATCGATGTCGGAACCGAACTGGGAGAAGGACTGCAGCTCGCGGTACTGAGCCAGCAGGAGTTTGATCTTGCTGGAGACCTTCTTCATGGCCTTGATCTGTGCGTTACCACCGACTCGGGATACGGAGATACCGGCGTTGATGGCCGGGCGCTGTCCTGCGAAGAACAGCTCAGTCTCCAGGAAGATCTGTCCGTCGGTGATGGAAATGACGTTCGTCGGAATGTATGCGGAGATGTCGCCTGCCTGGGTCTCGATGATCGGCAGGGCGGTAATGGAACCGCCGCCCAGCTCATCGGAAAGCTTGGCTGCTCTCTCCAGCAGTCTGGAGTGCAGGTAGAATACATCTCCCGGGAACGCCTCACGTCCTGGCGGTCTGCGCAGAAGCAGGGACATGGCACGGTATGCCACGGCGTGCTTGGACAGATCGTCATAGATGATCAGGACGTGTTTTCCCTGATACATGAAGTATTCACCCATAGCGCATCCTGCATAGGGCGCGATGTACTGCATCGGCGCAACGGCACTGGCCGTGGCGGAGACAACGATGGTGTACTTCATGGCGTCTTTCTGTTCTAATGTGTGGACCAGCTGTGCCACGGTGGACTGCTTCTGTCCGATGGCAACGTAAATGCAGATCACATCCTTGCCCTTCTGATTCAGAATGGTATCGATGGCGATGGCCGTCTTACCTGTCTGACGGTCACCGATGATCAGCTCACGCTGGCCTTTTCCGATGGGGATCATGGAGTCGATGGCCTTGATTCCGGTCTGCAGCGGCTCCTTTACCGGCTGGCGCTGGAGTACTCCGGGAGCCGGGTATTCCACCGGTCTGGTCTCCGTCGTATTGATGGCGCCTTTGCCGTCGATGGGGCTGCCCAGGGCGTCTACAACGCGGCCGATCATGGCCTCGCCCACCGGTACTTCCACGACGGTTCCCGTCGGCTTGACGATATCCCCTTCTCCGATCTCACGGTCGGATCCCAGAATAACGGCACCGACGTTATCTTCTTCCAGGTTCAGTGCCATTCCGCGGACTCCGCCGGGGAATTCCAGAAGTTCTCCGGACATACACTTATGCAGGCCGTAAACACGGGCGATGCCGTCTCCTACCTGCATAACGGTACCATAATCGGAGATCTCTGTATTATTATTGTAATTCTTGATTTGTTCCTTTATGATTCCGCTTATTTCATCGGGTCTCAAATTCATAGGATATTCCTCCTAGTTCTTCATGATCTCTTCAGCGATCCGATCCAGTCTGGTGCGGAAGGATGCATCGACGAGTTTCCCCTCGACGAATACCTTGACGCCTCCGATCAGGGTCTTGTCGACCTTATTCTTCAGACGGATCTTCTTTCCCAGAAGTCTGGATGCATCTTCTTCCAGCTTCGTCACCTGCTCTGCTGTAATGGGAACCGCGGAATACACGATTCCATCGGCCATACCATTGGCCTCGTCCACCATTTTTCCCAGCTGCCGGACGATGTTGTAAAAGCCATAGATCCGGCCTTTGTCTATGAGCAAACAAAGGAAGGACACGACCTCTTCCTGGACGCGCCCGCTGAAGATATTCCGAATCATTTCCTTCTTATTCGCAGCAGAAATCGCAGGGTTCAGAAACATGCTGCGCAGTTCTTCTTCTCCCCGCATAATCTCTGCGATCTGTTCCAGTTCGCTTCTGACTTCATCCACGTGGCCCAGGTCTTTGGCAGCCTCGTAGATCGCTTCCGCATAGATCGTCGAAATTCCTAGCTCCATGGCTTCTCCTCCGCTTCTGCGAGGATCTGATCAACGATGTCCTGATGGTCCTCTGCGGAGATCTCCCGCTCCAGGATCTTCTCTGCCGCCATGACAGCCAGTGTACCCACTTCTTCCTTCAGCTGCTTACGAGCATTGAAGTGCTCTCTGGCGATCTCTTCCTGAGAATGTGCAATGGCTGCATGAGCCTGCTCATTGGCCTCCGCAACGATGCCTGCCGCCTGCGTCTTTGCTTCGTCACGGGCATTCTTGATGATGGCCCGTCCCTCTTCTTCTACATTGGCGATCTGCTCATTGTAGTCCGCAAGCTTCTCTTCCGCCAGGCGGTTGGTCTCTGCCGCGTTGTCCAGTGTATCCTGGACTTCCTGTGAACGTTTCTCCATGAAATCATGGACCTTCTGAAACAGGAAGTGTCTCAGGATCAGGAACAGAACGAAGAAGGTGATCATCGAGAAGATGAAATCCCAACTGTTAAATTGGATCAATCCTTCTGTCTGCATAGTTATAGCTCCTTCTGACTAAGATTCCTGTATTAGCCGACTTTTCCGACCAGCATGATGGCGATGACGAATGCCAGTACCAGCGCGGTTTCCATGATAGCCATACCAACGATCATGGTTGTGGTGATACGTCCGGCGATTTCCGGCTGTCTTGCCATTCCCTGCATTGCGTTACCTGCTACCAGACCCTGTCCGATACCAACACCCAGTGCTGCAAGTCCCATAGCGATTCCTGCTCCGATTGCAATAAGTCCCATTTTTACTACCTCCGTAATAATTCATTCGGCAAATTATGCCTCTTTTATCTCTACATCATTGCGATGCTTTCTAGCTTCCCGTTTCAGCCTCCGCTTCTCTGCGGTTTCCGGACTCTGTCCGGAGATGGCCTCTTCCAGATTGATGGTGGTGAGCATGGTGAAGATATATGCCTGCACCAATGGCTCGAATATATCGAAGAACAGATTCAGCGGAATGACGGTGATACACCGCAGGAACGGTACATCACAGATCATGTAGCTGAGGAATTCCATCAGGTGCATCCACAGTTCCACAACGATCATGCCGCCAAAGATGTTTCCGAAGAGTCGCAATGCCAGTGTCACCGGCAGAACCACTTCACTGATCAGGTTCAGGGGGATCATGAGATAAATCGGATCACCCAGTTCATCCAGTCTTCCCTTCGGTCCCAGCCGGTAAATACCGGAACCCTGAATCAGGAAGAAGGACATGACCGCCAGCGCCGCCGTCACATTGATGTCTGCCGTCACGGGGCGGAAACCCAGAAGACCCAGGCTGTTGGCAAAAGCCAGCCACACGATCAGTGATCCCAGATATGGTGCATAACTTTCTCCGTAGCGTTTTCCCAGATTTTCCTCACAGAATCCGTAGATCCATCCTACCAGAAGTTCTGCCAGCACCTGTTTACCCTTCGGCACCTTCTGCAGTCCGCTTCCCAGCCAGATCCCCACGATGGCGATCACCACGGCTAATATAAATCCAAAGCAGGTGCTCTCAGAAAGATGCATCTTGTCCCCGAAGGCTATGATTATCCTTGGGCCCAGTTCATCCACATTGATCACTGCTTCTCACCTCCTTTAAGAACATATACGGCACCACCGACACAGATTCCCAGTACGCCGATGCCATATCCGACGATTCCTTTCATAGTAAGGAAATAACAGATCACAAGCCCGACGGCATAGATCAGGATGCGCAGTCCGTACAGCGCTCCAGCCTTCTTCAGGCTGCCGTCATTCATATAAAGATCCACTACCGTCCCGAGAATATGGAAATTCACGTTCATGGCGAGTGTTCCCAATATAATGCCAGCAATAAACGGTCCATTCACTCCAATAATGAATATTGAAATAAATGCACCTGCCACTGCAAACACCAAACTGGCGATCCTTATGATAAATTCCGCTTGCTTAAAGTCTTTCATAACACTGAACCTAATATACTCCTCCCGAATGGAAAATGCAAGCATAAAAAGAGGACTGATTCGGAATTCATCCAAATCATCCCCTATTTTCCAACGTTTTTCACCTATCCGCAAGGTTTTCAATCACGATAATAAGAATTCTTTATCATTTATCATCTTCTTTGCCGGCGACTGCCCCGGCTTCTGACAATGCAAAACACATCAGGCCGGGCACGCTTCCAAGAACGCCTGCTCCGTATCCGATTATGCAATAGTCGCCCCCCGTCTTCCAACAAATCATGCCGGCAATGCCATACAGCAGCAGCCGGATCACATAGACCATCGCGGGTCTGGCGAGCAAATGTGTCTTCAGGTAATCCTCTCCGGCAAAGATCAGAAGCCGCAGATTGATCAGCATCACCACTACCCCGACGATCACACCTGCTGTTGCGCTGAAACTTCCTTTCGTCAGAAAGAATGCTACGATCGCTGCAGCGATTCCATATACAACACTGCATATGATCAGCAGCTTCATTAATTTACTGTGCGTCTCATTCATAATAATCAACTTATTAATTTAATTTATATATTTTCCCAGCAGCTCTCTCAGCCTCTCCGGCTGGAAGGGCTTGGCGATGTGATCGTTCATCCCTGCCGCCAGGCAGTTGGCCACGTCCTCGTCATAGGCATTGGCACTCATGGCGATGATGGGAATCTCCCGGCAGTAATCCCCGGACAAAGCCCGGATGGCCCGGGTGGCCTCATAGCCGTTCATCACCGGCATCTGGATGTCCATCAGAACAGCGTCGTAATATCCTTCCCCCTTCTCCTTTATCATCCGAACGCAGATCTCCCCGTTTTCGGCCCGTTCACTGACCATCCCGAACTGGGACAGGACCAGTTCCGCGATCTCCGCATTGATATCCAGATCCTCCACCATCAGGACTCTCTTTCCCGTCAGGTCCCTCTGTTCCTTCGGAGCATCGGCTTCTGCCTCTTCCTCCTGGTCCATCACTTCCAGATCCAGCTCCACTGTAAACTCGGAGCCTTCTCCCAGCTTGCTCTTCACTGAGATCACGCCTTCCATCATCTCCACCACACTTGCGGTAATGGCAAGTCCAAGGCCGGTCCCCTGGATCCGGTTGATGGTGGTGTTCTTCTCTCTGGAGAAACTGTCGAATATGTATGGCAGATACTCCTCGCTGATTCCGATCCCCGTATCCCGGATCACGAACCGGTAGCGGCTCTTTCCTGACTGCTCAGAGGGCAATTCCTCCGCCAAGAGGTCCACAGTCCTTCCTTCCGGGGTGTATTTGATGGCGTTGCTGACGATATTGATCAGGACCTGCTCGATCCGGAGCTCGTCTCCCCAGACCCTGAAATGCCGTACATTGCTGTGATCATAGGTGACCCGCAAGGCTTTGTTCGCGGCCTGCATGGAAGTGATATCCTCGATGCGCCGCAGCACTGCCGCAAGGTCGCAGTCTCCCATGGACAGCTGCATCTTGCCGCTTTCGATCTTGGACATGTCCAGGACGTCATTGATCAGGGACAGCAGGAAATGGCTGGAGGAGCCGATCTTCTCCAGGGCATCCTGCACCATCCCGGGGTCATGGATATTCTCCCGGGCGATATTGGTATATCCTACGATGGCGTTCATGGGAGTGCGGATATCGTGAGACATGTTGGCCAGGAAGTCGTTTCTGGCCCGGTCCCGGGCCTCGGACATGCGGTTCTGGTATTCCTGTTCCCGCCGCATCTGGGCGTCGATGTTATTGGTTCCGATGATGAGGTGGCGGCCCGTCTCATCCTCCAGGAGGGTGGCCTTCATGCTGACCCAGACGGATTCCTCCCCGAACATCAGCCGGTGCTTGGTGGTGAAGCTGCCATCCCGCTCCAGGATGTTCATGATCCTCTCCTTAACGAAGATCTCCAGGAACCGCTCCTTGTCTTCCGGGTCGATGATCCGGGACATGTTCTTCCTGCTCAGGTTGAAGAAGTCGTTGCCCTCTTTCTCCACGCCCAGCTCGTCATATTCCTCCGCGGCACTGTACTCGATGAATTCATCGGTATCCGGGTCTACAACGTAGATGCTGAAGTAGTCCGCCGCCAGGGCTTCTGCCACCTTGGCGTAAGTGCTTGTGTTATACTGTGGCTGCGGGATCGCCTGTATTTCCTTTTTCACTAGTCTGTCTCCTGGTCTATTTATGATATGGTTCGTGTCGGATGATCTTGAAACTGCGGTAGATCTGCTCCAGCAGGATCACCCGCATCATCTGGTGGGGGAAGGTCATGTCCGAGAAGGACAGCTTGTAGTCCCCCCGGTCGCTGACGGCCCGGGACAGTCCCAGGCTTCCTCCTATGACGAAGGTCACGTCGCTTCTGCCCTCCAGTCCGAGGGTTTCGATCTTCTCTGCCAGGGCCTCTGAGGTCAGTCTCTTTCCCTTGACCTCCAGAGTGATAACAAAGTCATTCCGGCCGATGTGCTCCAGAATGTCTTTCCCTTCTGCCTCCTTCACCGCCTCCTCATCGGCGGCGCTGGGATTGGCCGCCAGGCGGGATTCCTTCAGTTCGCAGATCCTGAGGCTGCAGTAGCTCCCCAGCCGTTTGCTGTATTCACTGACTGCATCTCTCCAGTATTTCTCTTTCAGTTTTCCGATGCAGACGATGGTTATATTCATTGCGATTCCTCTCTTATCGTCTATTTGCGATCTATTCTCCGACCCGGAATCGCCGGCTGCATTCGTCCCTCAGGATCACATCCAGCGTCAGGTCCTGCCCTACGTAGTAGTCATTCTCGAACAAAATATTCCGGACTGTGAGGAAGGCCTGCTGAGGCGTATTATTCTCCCGGGACAGATGTCCCAGCAGCACCACCGGCGGCTCCTCCTTCTCTCTGGTATCCAGCATCTTCGAGATCACGTTGCCGGCGGTCTCGTTGGACAGGTGGCCGTGATCTCCCAGTATTCTCTGCTTCAGCGGATAAGGATAGGGACCCATCTGAAGAATATTCACCTCGTGGTTTGCCTCCAGCACCAGAATATCCGCTTCCCGGATCTGACTGAAGATGTCATCTGTGATACACCCGGTATCCGTAACGATGGTGATCTGTTCCCCGTCCTGACAGAAGCTGTAGCCCGTGGGCTCGCCGGCGTCATGGGACAGGGAGAAGGGTCTCACCTGAATGTCACCGACGCTGAAATCCTCCAGGGGATCCGGCAGCCGGTGGGTCCGTCCTTCCGGAAGCCGGTCCGGTTCGATGCCGCTCAGGGTCCCGGCAGAGCCAAAGACCTGAGCCCGTTTGGCCTTCCGGCCCAACATACGGATGCTCCTTACATGGTCGATGTGTTCGTGGGTCAGCAGGATCCCGTCCACGTCCTCCGGTTCGTGGCCGTTTTCTTCCAGGCCTGCCAGTATACGCTTGCCGGTGATCCCCACATCCACCAGCAGCGTTGTATTGTCACTCTCCACCAGATAGCAGTTCCCGGAACTGCCACTGGCAAAAGAACAGAAATGTAATGCCATAATTCAACTCCTTCTGAAATAGTATATCACAATGTTGACATCTTTTTTCGATTTACTTATTATAATTGTGTAGAAAAGAAACAGGAGAAGGGGGATATATGGGACAGATTTTACGGATGTATACCGATGGGGGATGCGCCGGCAACCAGAGTGACGAGAACCTCGGGGGCTGGGGCGCCATCCTGGAATTCGGAGAACATAAGAAAGAATTATACGGAAGCGAAGCCAATACCACCAACAACCGGATGGAACTCACCGCTGTGATCTCCGCCTTTCAGGCGCTGAACCGGGACGGCGTCACCGTCCAGGTCTTCACGGACAGTTCTTACGTAGCCAACTGCTTCCGGCAGAAGTGGTATGCCGGCTGGGAGAAGAACGGCTGGAAGAATTCCAAGAAACAGCCGGTGGAGAATCAGGAGCTCTGGCAGACTCTTCTGGCTCTGGTCCGCCGCCACAATGTGACCTTCTACCGGGTCAAGGGCCACGTGAACCTGGAGAGCAAGAGTACCAATCTGGACAGCCTCTATCAGAAGTTCTGTCAGACCAACGGTCCTGGCTTCAGCTATGAGGACTTCCTGTATATTACCAAAATGAACAACCGCGCGGATGAGCTTGCCAATGTGGGGATCGATGAGATCCGGTAAGCCTGCAAAGAAAGGATAGAGAGATTATGGGACGCAAAGAAAAACAATTAAAAAATCTGCAGCTGGCACTTCTGATGACCGGCATCGCAACCGGTCTGGTGCTGCTCTTCTGGTGCTATGTGAACTTCCTGACCGGACCTCTGGCCAACGCAGAGAAAGAGATGATCAATCCGCTCTACGGCCTGAGCGTCATTGTCTTCATGGCAGCCCTCAGCTGTGCTTATTCCTTCATCAATTTCAATAATCTGAGAAAGCTGAAGCTGAAGGATCCGGATCACATGCTCCGCTCCGCCTTCCTGGTACAAACGGAACGCTTCATCTCCGGAGCCCAGGGCGTCATGGTGGTAACGGTCATCATGTTCCTCTACTGGCTGATCTACAGCAGAGTGACCAACATCACCTACTACCAGGACGCATCAGACCAGTTCCAGAGCTTCACCCAGCTGAACACGATCTGGCTGGCACTGATGCTCATCGCCGCCATCTTCTCAGTGATGGCCGGCTACAAAGCCTTCCAGGTAAAGAATACGTAATATAACGCGACTGCCGCATTTCTGCGGCAGTCGTTTTATTTTATGGACTTGATTTTCAGATCGCTGAGCCGGTCGCAGACTTTCCCGATTTTATTGGCCAGGGAATTGAGATCCCGGCAAAACTCCCGGGAGGTTATGACCTGCTGCAGTTGGTCGCTCTGTTCGATTTCTTTCAGATTCTCCCAAAAGAGCCGCTTGACTCGGTTCTCGTTCTTCTTTGCCCGGGTCACATTATCCCAGAAAACAGATTCGTCACTGCTGTTCCATAAGCGCACAGCCTCCGTCATCAGGTAAACTGAATCCCGGCAAAGGGTTGCCATCTCGATGTTTTTCTCTGTTGGCTTATACTCAAAGAACTCAATGAAGTCCTTCAGATCCAGGATCTCATCGGACAGATCATCGATCACCCGTGACAGATTGAACAGATAATGTCTGGAAACTGGTGTGATGAAAGTATCTTCAACGTACTCGATCAGTTTCTTCCTCTCCCGGTCTGCAGCCTTCTCTGTCTGGCCGATCCGTACAGCTGTGTCCGGATCCAGAGTCTCCATGAATTCCACCAAAAGATCCGCCGACCCGCAGGCTTGCTCGCATTGGCTGATCAGAAGCGCATATACATCTGTCCTTTCTCCTTTGCGAAAGAAGATCCTCTTCTTCGTTTCTCCCATGATTCGTTCCTCCCGGATCCATAAGCAAACAGCCGGGGTGTACCCGGCTGCACAGTTCATTTTACAGTTCGATGATCTCCGGCGGTGCGGTGAAGCTGGCGATGGTGGCCACGGCATCCTTGAAGTACAGGACGGCGGTGTTCGGGTCGTTCTCATCGTACATGTTTCTCAGGTCCGGGTAGTTGTCCAGCATGTGCTTCTTGGCTTCCACGCGGTCGTCGTCTACCAGTGTTCCGGCAAGACGCAGCCATTTCTCACCGTCGAAGCATCCCAGTTCTACTTTCGGGCAGGCCATGATCTGTTTGAATACGTCCTTGCCCTTTCCGGTCTGGATGTAGAGTTTGTCCTCGAAGAGATCGATGGTGCCGAAGGGCCTTACTCTGGCCTGGTCTCCGTCGATGGTTGCGAGGTAATATGTTCCGCATTTCTTAATGAATTCATAAACTTGTTCCATTTGATAATCTCCTTTCGGTTCTAATGGTATTATAATACCTCTGTCAGAATATTTCAAACAGTACCTGCCCGTGGTGGAAAGTCCGGTTGTGATGGGCCCCGTCCTGGGGTATACTATTTACAGGACTTTACTGCTTTAGTGAGGAAGAAGAATGCTTTATCTTGTCTGGGCCATCGGCCTTGCAACTGCATATATCAACGGAATGCACGACGGGGGCACCATCGTCGCCACCACGGTCACCGCCAGGATCCTGCCGCCCCGAAAGGCTGTGATCCTCTGTGGCACCGCCAGTTTCCTGGGGGCTCTCCTTCTGGGGGAGGCGGTGGCAAAGACCATGGCCTACCAGCTGGTGGACACGGCTTCTGTACTTTCGGGCGGCACCGCCGCCGACGCCGGCCGTTTCCTGATCTCCATATTCATCGGAAGCATGATCTGGAATATGGTGACCTGGTTTCTGAAGCTCCCCTCCAGCGCCTCCCACTGCCTCATCGGCTCCATGGTGGGATGCACCGTCGCAGCCATGGGAGTATCCGGCGTGTACTGGAACGCCATCGGGGTGAAAGTGATCCTTGCGATGTTCATCTCCCCTTTGGTGGGCTTTGTGCTGGGGTATCTGCTGCTCCTGATCCAGAACAAGCTCCTGGCCCGGGCCACCATGGCCTGGAAGCCCTGGATCCGCCGGCTTGAGTTGGGGTCAACGGTGCTCCTGGCTCTGTCCTATGGGAGTAATGAGGCACAAAAGATAGCGGGACTGCTTTTTCTCGCCGAAGTGACGCTGCCTGCCCTGCCGGGTCCCGGGTTCCTTTCTTCTCTTCCCGTGATCCTGGCCGGGGCCGCCCTTGCCGCCGGCACCATGACCGGAGGCTACAATATGATGAGCACCGTGGGGCGCCGGATCGTGAAGATCAACATGGACCGGGCCCTGTCCTCGCAGCTGGCGTCGGTGCTGGTGGTGGAGTTTGCCAACGTCACGGGACTTCCCATCAGCTGCACCCAGGTGGTCACCGGCTCCGTTATGGGAGTGGGGACTGAGGACCGTCCCCGTTCTGTGAACTGGGGGATCACCCTGCGCATCCTGGCCTCCTGGATCCTGACACTTCCGGCTGCAGCCCTCTGCGGCAGCGCCGTATATCTGTTGCTCCATCTTTGATGGAACAAAAGAAATACTGCCAGTCCTGTAGGGAGGGACTGACAGCAAGAGTTATGGGTTATTAATTAGATAACTTTTTCAGACAAAGGTTTTACTTGATTTCTTTATCCACTAAAAGTATAATCTAAAACATAAGATAAGTAAATCAAAAGTATATTACCTTATTTATTAGCGTAACTTATACTGAAACGAACAGGAGACCCTATGAATCGCTCACAGATCAATGCCTTTCTGAAGACCGTTGAGACCGGAACACTGAGCAAGGCTGCCGACAGCCTCGGGTATACCCAGGCCGCCATCAGTCAGCTTTTGAACTCCCTGGAATCGGAGTGCGGAATGCAGCTTCTCATCCGGGGACGGAAGGGATCCCGGCTCACAGCGGAAGGAGAACTGCTCTTCCCCTATCTGCAGGAACTCAGCACGGCTTACCGGAGGGTGGAGCAGAAGCTTTCAGAGGTACAGCGCCAGGATGCTGGACTTGTCCGCATCGGTGTGTTCAGCAGTATCATGATCCACTGGATGCCCTCGATCATGGCGGCATTTCAGGAGGACCACCCGGGGATCCATCTCCGGCTGGTGGATGGCAGCGACCGGGAACGGGAGCGGATGCTCCAGTCCTACGACCTGGACTGCAACTTTGACTGTTTCCAGGAGGGACTTCCCTATACATTCTATCCCCTTCAGACAGAGTCATTGATGGCGGTACTCCCTGTTGATCATCCTTTGTGCAAGAAGAAGCGCATCGGAAAGGGAGACCTGATGGCATACCCGTTCATCAAACTGAAGGATGAGGATAACCGGGATGTAAATGAGATCACCCGGGTCTTCAGTCGCTACGGGATCCATCCCGATGTGGTCCATGCCGAGTCCAATGACTACGCTGTCATGGCCATGGTGGAACATGGTCTGGGGATCAGCGTCCTCCCGGAGCTTCCGCTGAAAGATCATCACCGGAATATCGAGACGAGGCCTCTCGGATTTCCTTCCGAGCGAATCATCGGGATCTATGTGAATAATAATACTCTGATGACCGATGCCACGAGTCTGTTTCTGGATTATGTGAGAAACTGGTTTCAAGAATAAGCAAACGCAGCCGTTACTGGCTGCGTTTTAATTCGTCCTGAAATTGCTTGATGATGTTCCGCTCCGCGCGGGAGATGGTCATCTGGGAAACCCCCAGAGTCTTTGCAATATCTGCCTGAGAGCGGTTATAAATGAATCGTTCCCGGAAAATGTAACGGTTCTGAGAGGACAAGCCATCCATGACCTTGTCGATGATCTCTGCGGTCTCGATGCCCTCGAATCCCTTGTCATCGAACCCTGTGTATCTCTCCAGGAAGGAGTTCTCTCCTTCTTCTCCGGCATCGTCGAAGGTCTTGTCCAGAGAATAGGTACCATAGGCCTGGGAACTTTCCATGGCCTCGATGATCTGCTCCTCGGTGAATCCCGTGGCCTCCGCGATCTCTGCGGCGGTAGGATTCCGGTGGTACTTCAGGTAGAGGTCGTCCCTGGTCTCCTGGATCTTGGATGCGATCTCCTTCAGACGGCGGGGAACCTTGAGGCTCCACTGCTTGTCACGGAAATACTTCTTGATCTCTCCCAGGATCGTAGGGGTGGCAAAGGAACTGAACTCGAATCCCTTGGAGGGATCGAACCGTTCCACGGCCTGAACCAGAGCAAGAGCTCCCACCTGATAGAGATCATCATACTCCACACCCTTGTTCAGATACTTTCTGATCAGAATATCGACCATATAAAGATGCTTCTCCACAAGCTCATTCCGTAATTCTATTGTTGGATGTTTCTTATATTCGACAAACTGATCCAGTTGGGTCATATCTTCTTCACCATGCGGATGGACTTGCGCCCATCGTCGCCCATTCCAAATTCCACAGTATTCATGAGTGTCTCAATGACAAAGATCCCCAGATCTCCTTCGCTGGGGCAGTTCTTGCAGGGGAAGCTGGTCTTCTCCAGGGTGTGCTCATCGCAGTCATCCTTCACGATGATCTCGATCTTGCCCTTCTCAACGTTGCATTCCACCTCATATTTATTGGAAAAACCACTGAATCCATGGCAGGATACGTTCTTACATGCCTCGCTGACAGCGGTCTTCATATCTTCCACTGCTTCCAGATCGAATCCGGCAGTGCTTGCGATGGAACTGATGGCAAGCCTCACCATTGTCAGATACTCGGGTTTGCCGGGAATGATAAATTTCAGATTATCCATGATTATCTCCTAAACATAAGAATTCCTGGGGCAACGGAGTCCATGTCACGTCACCCCAGGTTCTATATACCCCTTTTTAAGCAAATCTAACGAAGGGCAGATCCCCCTTCACATTGCGGCTTACAGTTTGATCTGTTCACCGGAGGTCTCTTCTTCTTCCTCATCTTCCCGGATGACCTTGGCCATGGCGACGATCTTGGTGTCGTCTTCCACCTTCATGATCTTGACACCCTGGGTGGCGCGGCCAAGCTTGGATACCTCGTTGGCATTGATACGGATGATGATTCCGTCGGAATTGATCAGCAGAACCTCATCGTCATCATCCACTACCATGGCTCCGATCAGCGCTCCGGTCTTGCTGAACTTACTCTTGTCGTAAGTCAGAAGTCCCTTGCCTCCTCTGACCTGTACCTTGTAATCCTTCACCGGTGTGCGCTTACCGAATCCGTTCTCGGTGACCACCATCAGCTCCTGTCCGGGCTGTACCAGTGCCATGGAGACGACCTCATCGTCCTTCTCCAGTTTGATGGCGCGGACGCCGCCGGCGATACGGCCCATCGGTCTGACGTCATCTTCAGAGAAGCAGATGCACTTGCCCTTGCGGGTGACGATGATAATGTTGTCATTGCCGGTGGTCTGCTTGATGTCGATGAGTTGGTCTCCGTCCTTCAGCTTGATGGCGATGATGCCGCTGGAACGGTTGGTATTGTATTCGGAGATGGCAGTCTTCTTGATGGTTCCCTGTTTGGTGACTGCCACCAGATACTTTTCTTCTTCGAAGTTCTTCACCGGAATGATGGAGGTGATCCGCTCACGCTGCATCAGCTGCAGGAAGTTCACCGCCGGGGTACCCTTGGCGGTCCTGGATGCCTCCGGGATCTGGAAGGCCTTCATTCTGTGGGCCTTTCCGGTGTTGGTGAAGAACATCAGCTGGTCGTGGGTGGAGGTCATGATGAGATCCCGCACAAAGTCGTTGTCGCGGGTGGTGATTCCCATGATTCCCTTGCCGCCGCGGCGCTGAGTCTTGTAGGTATCCGCCGGGACACGCTTGATGTAGCCCAGGTGGGTCAGGGTGATGGCAACCTGCTCTTCTTCGATCAGATCCTCATCATCAAAGTCTGACTCGTCCGGTGCCAGCTTGGTCCGTCTCTTGTCTCCCCACTTGTCCTTGATCTCCAGAAGCTCGGCCTTGATGACTCCCATCAGAAGACCCTCATCGGAGAGGACAGCCTTGAAGTAAGCGATGCGGTCCATTAACTCTTCATATTCATTCTCGATTTTCTCACGTTCCAGTCCCTGCAGGCGGGCCAGTCTCATATCGAGGATGGCCTGTGCCTGGATGTCTGTGAGTCCGAAGCGTTCCATCAACTTCTGCTTGGCATCGTTGTAGGCGCTTCTGATGATCCGGATGATCTCATCGATGTTGTCCAGCGCGATACGCAGACCTTCCAGAATGTGGGCTCTCGCCTCCGCCTTGGCCAGATCGAACTCGGTACGGCGGGTGACGACTTCCTTCTGGAACTTGATGTATTCTTCCAGGATCTCTTTCAGATTCAGGAGCTTCGGCTGACCGTCCACCAGGGCGATCATGATGCAGCTGAAGTTATCCTGCATCTGGGTATGCTTGTATAACTGATTCAGTGTGATCTGCGGATTGGCGTCTCTCTTCAGCTCGATGACGATCCGCATACCCTCACGGTTGGATTCATCACGGATGTCGGAAATACCGTCGATCCTCTTGTCCTTGATCAGGTCTGCGATCTTCTCGATCAGTCTGGCTTTGTTCACCTCGTAAGGGATCTCGCTGACGATGATCTGTGAACGACCCCGGTTGGTCTCCTCAATCTCCGCAACGGCACGGACCTTGATCTTGCCGCGGCCGGTGCGATAGGCTTCCTTGATGCCGCTCTTTCCCAGGATCTGAGCACCTGTCGGGAAATCCGGACCCTTGACGATCTTGATCAGATCGTCGATGCTGACCTCCGGCTCATCGATGACCTTGACAGTGGCATCGATGACTTCCCCGAGGTTATGGGGCGGAATGGAAGTAGCCATACCGACGGCGATACCGTTGGCACCGTTCACCAGAAGGTTCGGGTAACGGGCCGGCAGGACCACCGGTTCCTTTTCTTCATTATCGAAGTTGGGGATGAAATCGACTGTATCCTTCTCGATGTCCCGCATCATCTGCAGGGAGAAGGGACTCATGCGGGCCTCGGTGTAACGCTGTGCCGCAGCGCCGTCTCCGTCGATGGATCCGAAGTTACCATGACCATCTACCAAAGGATAGCGCATGGAGAAGTCCTGAGCCATACGTACCATGGCATCGTAAATGGAACTGTCGCCATGGGGGTGATATTTACCCATGACCTCACCCACGATACGGGCGGACTTCTTATATGGTTTGTCCGGCGTGACGCCAAGCTGGCTCATGCCGTAGAGAATTCTCCTGTGTACCGGCTTCATGCCGTCGCGGACGTCCGGAAGGGCTCGTCCTACGATAACACTCATGGCATAGTCGATGTAGGAGTTCTTCATCTCGTCGTGTATTTCGTGCTGTATGATATTAGTATCTTCTAACAAGTTCTCCAACTCTTCTCCTCCTTTCGACTATTAAATATCCAGTGTTGCGTATTTGGCATTCTCTTCGATGAACTTCTTCCGGGGAGGTACCTTGTCTCCCATCAGAGTGGTGAAGATCTCATCGGCTGCCGTGGCATCTTCCACAGTGATCTGGACCATGGTTCTGTGATTGTAATCCATGGTGGTCTCCCAGAGCTGGTTGAAGTCCATCTCTCCCAGACCCTTGTAACGCTGGATCTCCAGCTTGCCCGGCATATCCTCGATCTCCTTCAGGAGCTTCTCCTGCTCCTTGTCGGAATAGGTGTACCATGTCTTCTTATTCTTCTGCACGCGGAAGAGAGGCGGCTGTGCGGCATACACATATCCACCTTCCACCAGCGGTGTCATGTAACGGTAGAAGAATGTCAGAAGCAGTGTTCTGATGTGCGCTCCGTCTACGTCCGCATCGGTCATGATGATGATCTTATGATAACGGAGCTTGTTGATGTCGAACTCTTCGCCGATGCCGCATCCGAAGGCGGTGATCATGTTCTTGATCTCATCGGAATTCAGCATCTTGTCCTGGCGGGCCTTCTCTACGTTCAGGATCTTACCTCTCAGAGGAAGGACGGCCTGACGTTTCCGGTCTCTGCCCTGCTTGGCGGAACCGCCTGCGGAGTCACCCTCTACCAGGAAGATCTCAGACAAAGCCGGATCTTTCTCAGAGCAGTCTGCCAGTTTGCCCGGAAGGGAAAGTCCCTGCAGTGCAGTCTGACGGCGCACCAGTGCTCTGGCCTTACGGGCAGCTTCTCTTGCACGGGAAGCCTGCAGACATTTGCCAAGAATGGACTGTGCCTGCTTGGGGTTCTCCTCCAGGAATGCCATGATATTGGATGCTGCAGAAGTCTCTACGAATCCGCGCATCTCACTGTTTCCGAGTTTGGTCTTGGTCTGACCCTCGAACTGAGGCTGTTCCAGCTTGACAGAAATGACAGCAGTCAGACCTTCTCTTACATCCTCACCGGACAGGGACTCATTTTCCTTCATGATCTTGCTCTTCTTTCCGTAGTCATTGATGACACGGGTAAGGGCAGATTTGAATCCCGCCATGTGAGCACCACCCTCGGTGGTGTTGATGTTATTAGCATAGGAAAGCAGAAGCTCGTTGTAGTTGTCAGTGTACTGCATGGCAACTTCTACTTCCTGAGACTTATCCTTATATTCGAAATACATGATGTCCGGGTGGATGGCATCCTTGTTGGTGTTCAGATGCTTGACGAATTCCTTGATTCCACCCTCATAGTGGAAGGTCTCCTTCTTCTTCCGTCCCGGTCTCTTGTCCTCCAGGGTGATCTTGATCCCCTTGGTGAGGAAAGCCATCTCCCGCAGTCTGTGCTGCAGGGTGTCATAGTTGAACTCTGTCTCCTCGAAAATCTCCGGATCCGGCCAGAAGGTGGTCTTGGACCCGGTATGCTTGGACTCGCCGATCTCCTTCAGCTTCTTGGTGGTCTTGCCCCGGGAGAACTCGATCTCGTAGAGCTTCTTGTCTCTGGCGATCTCGACTTCCATCTTGGTGGACAAAGCATTGACGACAGAGGCTCCAACACCGTGGAGTCCTCCGGATACCTTGTATCCTCCACCGCCGAATTTACCTCCGGCATGAAGCACTGTATGGATAACTTCTACTGCCGGGATCTTCATCTTGGGATGCATATCCACCGGCATTCCACGTCCGTCGTCTACGACGGTGACGGAATTATCTTCATTAATGGTTACGTTGATTTTCTTACAGAATCCGGCCAGTGCCTCGTCCACAGAGTTGTCGACGATCTCATAGACCAGATGGTGCAAGCCCCTGGGTCCCGTAGTACCGATGTACATACCGGGACGTTTGCGGACCGCTTCAAATCCTTCAAGGACCTGAATTTGGTCGGCATTATACTGATTGTTATTCTTCTCAGCCATTTAATCCCACCTTTTCTATTATTGATGTCCTATGAATGTATGCTATTTGGGGAAATTTCTCAAATTTCCGAATATACGATATATAGTATTCTAATCTTACACATTATACTATACAAAAGGCCGAAAAACAAGCGATTTGAGAAGAAAAAGGTGTATAAATAAAGTTTTTCTCGGATTATAAGAGAAAAGAGCGACAAATCGAAATTTTATCGCTCTAAAATATATTTTAATCTTTGGTTGTACTATATCACTTTTCCATCTTCGATGGACAGGATCTTCGCCTCGGGGTAATTTGCTCTGATTTCATCATCGATATCGGTGGTGGTAATGAAGAGCTGATTGTCCTGAAGTGTCCCCACAAGGTAGGTCCTTCTCTCTTCATCCAGCTCGCTCATCACATCATCCAGAAGGAGAATTCCATTCTCTCCCGTCTCTTCTTTTATGAAATCCAGTTCCGCCAGTTTCAGAGACAGGGCGCATGTCCTTTGTTGTCCCTGTGAGCCGAATGCCCTGGCATTGATGTCATTCACAAAGAACTGCATATCGTCCTTGTGGGGTCCTTTGGTGGTGGTCCTCATCTTCAGATCTACATTATATGACTTGTCCAGGATCTCCCGGAACTGATCCTGCTGCTTCTCTGTACTATCTTCATATGGAATGTTGGGATCGTAATCGATCCGTAGCTTTTCTTTTCCATTGGTGATATGGTCATGGATTCGTCCGGAATAGATATTGATCTGGTCGATGAACTGCTTTCGCATTCTCATTACTTCTGAACCATACCGGATCAGCTGCTCATCCCAGAGACTGATCATAGATGGATCCACCACTTCTTCCTTCAGATAGGCATTCCGCTGCTGCAGAGTCTTCTTGTAATTACTGAGACTGTTGTAGTAAGCCGGTTTGATCTGGGCAAGCTCCCGGTCGATGAACTTTCTCCTCTTCTCCGGTTCTTCTTTCACGATCTTCAGATCATCCGGTGAGAATACGACGACGATGATATTCTCCAGAAGCTGAGATGTCCTGTGGATCACAGATCCATCCTTGCGAATGGATTTTCCGGCATTTCTTTTCAGGATGATCTCTACCTTGGTATCGGTATATTCTTTCTGAGCATGGACCTTCACCGTGGCGAAATCATTTCCGAAACGGATGAGATCACTGTCGTGGGCAGTACGAAAAGACCTTCCGATGGAAGACAGGTAGACCGCCTCGATGAGGTTGGTCTTTCCCTGGGCATTATGTCCCACGATCAGATTGACCTTCTGATCGAATTCCAACGAAAGATCTTCATAATTTCTGTAGTTTTTCAGTTCGATCTTCTTGATATACATTAGTTGATTCTGACTGGCAGTACCAGATACTCATATTCCTGACCTTCCAGAGGCTGGATCAGGCAGGGAGTGATCGGTGTATTCAGGAGAAGGCGGATCTCATCATCACTGACTGCCTTCAGTACGTCGATGACATACTGTGCATTGAATCCGATGGTCAGATCATCTCCTTCTTTGACGACGGCGATCTCTTCTTTTACATTTCCTTCATCGGAATTGGATGTGATGGTGACCAGGGTATCCTGGATCTTCACACGGATCAGGTTATTCTTTCCGGTCTTGGAAAGAAGGGATGCACGCTCGATGGCCTCCAGCAGCATGGGCCGGCTGATGGTCACCTGGATCTTATTATCCTTGGGCAGGATGCCTTTGTAATCGATGAACTGACCCTCCATGAGTTTCAGCTCAGCCTGGACTCTCTCAAACTTGAAGACAGCCTTCTTGTCTGTGACATAGAGAGTGCCGTTTTCTTCTTCGCTGTCGATATCCCCCAGGATCCTGCTGATCTCACTGAGGATCTTGGCGGAGATGATGATTTTTCTCGGTGCAGTGGAGACCTTGGCACGTCTGGTGATGGACATGCGGTAACCGTCGATGGCTACCATATTCATCTGGTCTTCTTCCAGTTCGATGAGAACGCCGGTGATGATTCCTCTGGATTCATCAATGCTGGCAGCAAAGGCAGTCTTGTCGATCATTTCTCTCAGCTGCTTCTTATTGAATTCGATGGGTTCCATATTTTCTTCCATCTTGTTGATGTTCGGGAATTCATCGGTGGACATTCCCATGATCTTGAATTCTGAGTTCATGCAGCTGACTGTGACGTTATAGTCATCATCGCTTTCGATAACGATCTCTCTGGATGGAAGTTTACGGATGATGTCTCCGAAGAGTTTGGCCATCACTATAACAGAACCCGGTTCTTCCACTTCTACATCAATGGTGTTCTGGATGGAAATGTCCAGGTCTGATGCAGACATAGTAAGAGTTCCGTCTGCAGAAAGCTCCATCATGATTCCCTTCAGGATAGGAACTGTGGTTCTGGATGTGACAGCTTTGGATACGATATTTAAGGCTTTCGCAAGCTTGCTCTGTTCGCATGAGAATTTCATATTCGACCTCCGGAAAATGACATATAGATTCTTATATTTTGTTAGTAGTATTAGTAGTAGGGCCTGTGGAACCTGTGGATAACGCAGACACTCCGCAGAAACCCTTGCGAAAATGTTGTTTTAAAAATGTGGATAACCTGTTTCAGGTGTTCTTCAGTTATTCACATCGGTGATTTCTTTCTTCAGATTATTGATGATCTCTTTCAGGTTGGCGTCCTTGCCGATCTCCTTCTGGATCTTATCACAGGCATGCATTACGGTGGTGTAATGACGGCCGCCGAATAAGTTGCCGATCTTCGGCAGGGAATAATCGGTCATGGTGCGGCAGAGATACATGGCGATCTGTCTTGGATAGGCCACCTGATTGGTCCTCTTGGAGGATTCCATGTCAGTGACTTTAATGTTGAAATAGCGGCTGACGATGGTCTTGATCTTCTCCGGAGTAGGACTGTTTCCGCCGTTTACGATGATGTCTTTCAGAATGCGCTTGGCAAAGTTCTTGTCCACTTTCTCATGCATCAGCTGGGAGAAAGAGATGATGCGGTTGAAGGCGCCCTCCAGTTCACGGATATTATCAGTGATTTTCTCTGCGATGAGGCAGATCACTT
>CAMOGZ010000002.1 GCA_946614405.1 uncultured Eubacterium sp.
GTTAAAACGTTACTTTAAGGTACATTACTCACTCTTCAGACGAGTGTAGAACTTGTCATAAGTCTTCATGGCATCTCCGACATCCAGCTGCAGGAAGTAGTTTTCCTTCATCTCCTGCGGGATCGCGATGTTCTTTGCATTCTTATAAGAGTCGTCGCAGAGCTCAACGGCTGCGCTGTTGGGGCAGGTGTATCCATGGCCATCCATGATATTGTCTGCCATGTTCTGCGGATCCAGCATGAAGTTCAGGAACTTCTCAGCGTTTTCTTTGTTCTTGGCTCCCTTGGGGATGACGAACTCGTCAACGCCCAGCTGGATGGCATCCTTCAGATTTGCAACTTCCAGATCCGGGTTGTCTTCCAGGGCTCTTCCGAACATACCGTCAAAGACGAATCCTACGGAGCATCCGCCGCTGACCAGTTCCTTCTCAGCGTCATCACTGTTCAGGTACTTGACGTTCTTCATGTACTTCTGCAGCCAGCCATAAGCCTCTTCGATCTCTTTGTCGTTGGTGCTGTTGGCATCATATCCCAGAGCTACCAGAGCCATCGGGAACAGGTTGCGGATGCCGTCAACAGAGGCGATCTGTCCCTCAAGTTTCGGGTCCAGCAGATCGTTGTAGGACGTGATCTTGATGGGGCAAGTCTCAGGATTATAAACGACATAGATGTAGTTCATGAAGTAAGGGATCGCATACTTGGTATCCGGGTCGAAGGATCTGCCTTTGTAGGCATCGTCCAGGTACTGGAAATTCTCCATGCTGGAGGTGTCGATTTCTTCCAGGTATCCGCCTTCGATCAGGGAAGTCATGTCAGCGTCGCAAGGCATGACCAGGTCATACTCATCACCACCGCCTGCGGTGATCTTTGCAACGGCTTCCTCTGAGGAGTTCATGTAAGAGAAGTTTACGGTGACTCCGGTCTCTTCTTCGAACTTATCCACAAAGTCTTCCGACATGTATTCAGACCACATGTAGATGTTCAGTTCTCCTGCATCTTCGGCTGCTTCTTCACCGCCGCCACCGCCGCCGCAGGCTGTGAATGCCACTGCGGTCATGAGCGCCAGCAGAAGAACCAGTACTTTCTTCATTTTCTTCATAATAACCCTCCTTGATTAAAAGTAAGTTTTAACTTTATTCACAGCTCTCCTCTTCAAGAGCGCCTGTGCAATATTATTTAACAGAAGTCCGATCAGAAGCACGCCTACCATGACTGTAGCCAGAGCGTTGACTTCCGGGGACAGTCCCACGCGGACCATGGACAGGATCTTCACCGGCAGCGTGGTGGACTTGGGTCCTGCCACGAAGTTACTGATGATGACGTCGTCGATGGACAGTGTGAAACACATGAAACAGCTGGACAGAATTCCCGGGATCAGCATGGGCAGTGTGACCCGGATGAATGTGGTGACGCGGTTGGCGCCCAGGTCCATGGAAGCCTCTTCAATGGACTGATCCATACCCGCCAGACGGCCTCTCATGATGATGACTACGAACGGAATACAGAAGGTCACATGGGCCAGCACGATGGCCGGAAGTCCCAAGGGCATGCTCACCGTCTCATAGAGCATCAGCAGCGCGATACCCAGAACCACCTCCGGTACGACGACGGGAATGTACAGCGCGCCGTTTACCAGCTGCTTCAGTTTGAACTCGAACCGCACCAGTCCGAAAGCGCCGATGGTGCCGATGATCACCGAGATCACCGTCGCCAGGACCGCTATGATCAGGGAGATCCACAGGAACTCCACCAGGTTGGAATCCGTGAACAGCTTCTCGTACCACTTCAGGGTGAAGCCCTTCCAGTAATAGTTTCTTCTCTGATCATTGAAGGAGAAGATGACCATCACCAGGATGGGCAGGTATATGAATGCAAATACGATCACGGAGAAGATGGTCATCTTCAGATTGAAGGACCGTCTCTTCTTCTCGATCCGACCAATTCTTTTCTCCATTTAGAACACCTCCCCCAGATCATCCAGCTTGGCGACCCTGGTGTAGATCCACATCATGACCAGAGTCATGAGGATCATGAGGATGGCCAGACTGGCTCCAAAGGGCCAGTTCTTGGTAACCAGGAACTGGTTGCGGATCAGAGAACCGATCAGCATGACTTTGCCGCCGCCCAGAGCCTCCGGGACGTAGTACATACCCAGAGACGGAATGAACACCAGCAGCACGCAGCCGATGATGCCCGGCATCGTCAGAGGGATCGTCACCTTGCGGAAGGTGGTGAAGGGAGTCGCTCCCAGGTCCTTGGAAGCCTCCAGCAGGGAGTGATCCAGCTTCTCGATGGAGGTGTACAGCGGCAGGACCGAGAACGGCAGCATGGCCGTCAGAAGTCCGATGATCACGATGGTGTCACTGTACAGAAGATCCAGCGGCGCCTCGATGAATCCCAGCTTCAGCAGCGTATTGTTGATGGGACCGTTGGTGGCGCCCAGCAGGTTGTAGCTGTAGAGCCGGACCAGGGAATTGGTCCAGTAAGGGATCATCACCAGCATGATCAGCTTGGCCGCCGTCTTGGACGGCTTGTTGGCGATGAAGTACGCCAACGGATAGCCCAGAAGCAGGCAGACCACCGTGGTCAGCGTCGCCAGTTTCAAAGACTTCCATATGACTTTCAGGTAAAGCGGTTTCAGCATCTCCACGTAGTTGCCCAAGGTGAAGCTGTACTCGATTCCGCCATAATTGTTTCGGGACATGAAGCTGATGAACACGATGTAGATCATCGGCAGCAGGACGAACACGATCATCCAGAAGGAGACCGGACCGGCTGTGGCGATGACCGGAGCATTCCTTCTGCCCCAGCTTAATCGCTTGGTCTTGATGGTTTCTTCCATGATGTGCCTCCTTATTTCTCCCGGATCCCGTAAGCGTCTTCATCCTCCCAGCAGAGCCAGATGGTATCTCCTTCCCGGACCTCCTTGTCCTGCTTGGTCCGGTTGATCTTGACCTCCTGGCCATTGTCCAGGAATGCGTACATCTTGTACTGGGATCCGATGAAGATCACGTTCTTCACGGTGGCTTTGATGTTGAAGCCCTCCACGGGTTCCTTGGTATATCCTGTGACCTCGGGTCTCACACATGCGGTGATCTTGTCCCCGGGCACAAAGCCTTCCGCCTTGAGTCTCATCTCCCCACCGTCGTCCAGTCTGGCGGAGACGATATCTCCGCTGACGGATTCCACAGTGCCGTCGAAGAGATTGGACTCACCGATGAAGTTGGCGACGAACTTGCTGGCAGGATGCTTGTAGATCTCATCCGGTGTATCCAGCTGCTCGATGACGCCGCTCTGGAGCACCGCGATACGGTCACTCATGGTCATGGCCTCTTCCTGGTCGTGGGTTACATACACGAATGTGATATTCAGTTTCTGCTGCAGCCTCTTCAGCTCGATCTGCATCTGCTTTCTGAGCTGCAGGTCCAGAGCGCCTAAGGGCTCATCCAGAAGCAGGACCTTCGGCCGGTTGACAAGCGCCCGGGCGATGGCGACTCTCTGCTTCTGGCCGCCGCTCATCATGTCCGGCTTGCGGCCTTCGAACCCCATGAGCTGGACGAGCTCCAGCATTTCTTTTACTCTTTCTTTGATCTCGTCTTTCGGAACCTTGGCAACCGTCAGGCCATAGGCGATGTTGTCAAACACCGTCATATGGGGGAACAAAGCATAACTCTGGAAGACGGTATTGACGTTTCTTTCAAAGGGCTCTTTGTCCTCTACACGTTCCTTCTCTACTTTGATCATTCCATTGGATGCCTCTTCGAATCCGGCGATCATTCTGAGGATCGTGGTCTTCCCGCAGCCGGACGGTCCCAGCAATGTCAGGAATTCACCCTGTTCGATGTTCAGGTAGAGATCCTTGATCACGTGATTCTCTCCGAAGAACTTATTCACTTTCTCCAGTTCTACGATATATTCTGCCATGGTTTCCTCCTGTTTCCTGCCGCCGGGATCAATACTCGAACTGGCGGTAGTATCTTCTGAACTGCAGGCTGTGGCCGGTGTTCAGCTCGTAGTGAGCAGCCAGTCTCTCGGTGACCAGCGCGGTCAGGACCATCGGAGAGCAGATCTCTTTGAATTTCTCGTCGATGCCTTCGAACTTGTAATCTGCAATATCTACAACGGTCAGCATATCAGTGTGTTCTTTGGCGAAGCGCTCCACACGCTCATCCAGCGGACGGTACTCATCCACGCCTTTGAAGAGGAATACCGGAACGCCGTCCTCCACCAGCTCCAGGGTGCCGTGGAAGAAGTCAGCGGATGTGACGGACTTGGTGCGGACCCACTGCATCTCTTCCAGGATGCACATGGAGAAGAGATAGGTCTCGCCCCAGAGGATGCCGGATCCAACGAAGATGTTGTAAGGCATTCTGGCGTATTTCTTGGCGATGGCTGCTGCCTGGGGTTCGAACTCCTCGCGGAAGCGGAGCAGATTCTTGTGCAGATCCTTCATCTGGTCAGCCCATTCTACGTAATCGTCGAACTCGCCTCTCTTGTACAGCAGGCGCAGGCCGAACATGAAGTACATCAGGTAAGAGTCCTCGCAGTCGCCGCATGCATTGTAGACGGCGCGGTCCAGAAGCTTTGCCAGCGGAGTCTCTTCATTCTTGGTGAATCCACAGACCTCGATTCCCTCATCCTTACACATCTTTACGGCTTCCAGGATCTCCTTGGTGTCGCCGGATGCGGATGCTGTCACCACCAGGGAATTGGGAGTGAGGAAACGGCGGTCTTCTCTCACCAGCAGCTCAGCCGCATTGCAGAGATAGACCGGCAGATCTGTCTTATGCTTCATATAGTGGACTACAGGATACCATTCCGCCCAGGTTCCGCCGATGCCGATGGCAACCACATTATCATAACCACGTTCGGTGAGCTCGTCGGCCATTTTTTCGATGGCTTCTCTCTGACCATAGGTCGTCTCTCCATCCTGCAGGTATTTCTCAACTTTGAAATTTCTTAAACTCATTTTCATCCTCCTGTTGCTAACGATTTCTGAACATTTTGAACACCATGTACGCCTACATTATAGGGACAGGAATTTCCCGCAACAACAGAATTTCCAAAATAAAAACAGACCAGTTCTGGGTATTTTCTATACCACACAGGTCTGTTTGTTTCAGAATCAAGCCATTTTACGAAATTTGCGGTCTGAAATTACTATACCAGATTTTCTTATACACGGGCCGTAAATCGGAATTCCGTCTTGTCGCATCGTGTATAACTTTCGGTATACTCCACGATCGTCTGGCTGGCATCGGCTCCCACAAGTTCGAAATAATAGGCGGGCTCATCCACCGGAAGTTCCAGATAACGGGCCTCTTTGGGAGACAGCCTGGTCAGCTGGAGCCTCTGATCAAACTTCTGGGGAAGACGTCCGTAAGAGTCCATATAATCGTACAGCGAGACCATGCTGAAGTCCATCTCCTCGATGTCCGGAAACAGGATCTTCGGCACATAGGTGTACTCCACCGCCAGAGGTTCGTCATTTCCGTACCGGACCCGGTGCAGGGCAAAGATGGGGTCCTCGGTGGAGATCCCCAGCTTGTCCGCCAGATAACGGTTCCCGGTGATGGTCCCGTAGACCAGCACCTCATTACTGATTTTGATCCCGTAGGATTTGACCAATGCCGAGATGCCTTTGTTCCCCTGGAGGGCGCCGCCGCCGATATCCATGGTGCTCTCGTGCTGCTTGCGGATGAAGGTCCCCTTGCCGCGGATGCGGTAGACCTCCCCCCGCTCTTCCATTTCCCGCAGGGCATACTGCACCGCGGACCGGGTCACTCCGTACTTCCGTGCCAGCTCCCGTTCCCCGGGGATGGCCTCTCCGTCCAGCCAGTCTCCGTAATCGGACAGGACTCTCTTTCTTATGGTCTGATATGTGCTTCGTCTTTTCATCATGTCACGCAAATTCGCGGATCCGAAATTCCGCGCTCTCGATCAGAAGTATGTTGTTAAAGAATTCGATCAGCCTGCCCCGACGGTCGTAGACCAGGCCTTCGTACCGCATCAGGGGTTCGTTGTGGTCCACCTTCAGGAGCTCCGCCTCCAGGGCCGTGGCGTAGACCGCCGTGATCTTCTGGCGGGAATTGGCAAGATAGATCAGGTATTTCTTCCGCAGGGTGGCGGACAGAGACTTCATGTGTACGTCTTCCTTCCGAAGGCCCGGGACGTGCTCTGCCACCAGGTAGGACCGCTCCAGCGCCATGGGCACGTCGTTCTCATAGCGCAGACGCATGATCCGGTAGCACAGAGTCCCCTCGGGAAGAAGCGTATCGTTGGCCAGCTTCTCGTCCATGCTGATGAGTTCAAAGTTCAGGAGCACCACTTTGCTGGTCTTGCCTGCCTGTTCGATGGCCTGTTTCATAGAACGGAAATTGTTCAGGTCGAACTCGATCCGGTGGGGCGCCACGAAATACCCCTGCCTGGGCCTGCGGACCAGCACCCCCTTATGAAGGAGGATCTCCAGAGCGCAGCGCACCGTATCCCGCTGCACGCCAAAGCGCCGGGCCAGCTCCCGCTCGGAGGGCAGCTTGTCCCCCTCCCGCAGGCGCTCATACCGGATGTAATACTCCAGTTCCTTGGAGATCTCCACGTCCTTTGTCAGTACTCGTTTCCGCATTCTACTCCTCTATGGGTGCGGCATAGCCGAATGCACCCTCTACAAGACAATTGTTTGCCGAGAAGTCCGCTGCGAAGTCAAAGGACTTCTCCAGGTTCTCCTCGCTGAGCCGGTGCTCCTCCAGGTAGCCGTTCCGCATGATGGAAACCACGAAAGAGGCGAAGAAGGAGTCTCCTGCTCCCATGGTATCCACCGGTTTCAGCAGTTTTACCACGCCCTGATGGTAGGTCCCGTCATTGTACAGGATCTGGCCCCGGGTGCCGTTGGTGATGAGGATGTAGCGCACGCCGAATCCCGCCACCTTCCGGATCAGTTCCTCACGCTCTGTCTCTGCCAGCTCTTCCGCCGAGAACAAAGCCATATCGATATAGGGACAGATCTTCTTGAGATATTCATCCTCCCGGTACTCCGGCTCACTGGAGAAATCGAAGGTGCGGAAGGCAGATTGATCTGCCAGTTTCTTCATCTCATCTTCCATATACGCATAGCATCCGCAGTGGATCACATCGAATCCCCGGAGATATGCAAGGTGCTCCTCCGTCAGGCGCAGAGGCCGGTGCACGCCGTTTCCACCGTAGCTGACACCCTGAAAGACCCGGTCTCCCTCCACCAGCTTCACATCACACCGTTCCGTCACGCAGCCCGGTGTCAGGGGACTCATGGAGACGTCCACGCCAAGATCCAGCAGGGAGTCCCGTACCAGGCGTCCCTCCCTGTCGTCGGAAATGATCCCGAGGTACGCCGCTTCCTCGCCGCACTGGGATGCATACACGGCGAAGTTCACCGCGTTTCCGCCGGGAAACATCCGGTTCTGATTGATATAACGATCCACTACATTGTCGCCGATTCCGATCAGTTTCATATGCTCAACCTCCCATTCTGAAAGTATGCGCCCACCGTCTCCAGATCCCGGGCAAAGGCCTGATTCGGGTTCATGGCATAGGCGCCGTCAGCTGTCTCAAAGGTAATGTATCCGGTATAATCCCGCAGCGTGCGAAGATGGGCCTCCAGGTCCTGGGTCCCGTCGCCCCATGCCATATGTCCCGACGGCGTCCCGTCGTTCAGATGGATATGGATGATCCGGTCTCCAAAGGCATCGAAGTAATCCTGCAGGCTCTCGCCGGCGCAGACCACCGGCACCGTATCCACACAGATCCCCAGGTTCGGGGAATCGAAGGTGTCCATGACCCGTTGCAGGGACGGAAGGTCCGTCACCAGGTTGGACTCGAATGTCTGAAGGATCTCATAGGCGATGGTCACACCCTCCTGCTCCGCGATGCGGATCAGCTGCTCTGTGGAATCCAAAGACCGCTTCCATGCCTCCTCTGCAGGCTCATCGTAATTTCCCCATCCCGGCGTCAGCAGCATCTTATCCGTACCAAAACCAGCCGCGTCCCGAAGGCCGCGGGTAAAGAACTCGATGCTTTTCTTACGGATATTTTCTTCTTTTGCAGCGATATTAAACGGATAGACACACTGTTCCGGCGTGAAGCAGATCATCTTCAGTCCGTACTCCCGGAACTTATTTCGGATCTCCTTCTGCTGGGACAGCGGATCCGCAAAGAAATCGTAATGGGGAATATTTCCCCAGAATTCGATATTTTGAAAACCCAGATCGGACATGCCGCGCAGGAAATAATCCAGACTGTAATGGCTGTACAGGATATTCATGGCGGCAAACTGATTCATATGTAACACAACAATCACCTCATCATTAAATATTGTACATGGTGTTCAATGATGGATGTCTTGTTTATAAAATAGCATACTCGCATATTTTTCGTCAAGAAAAAATGGAACTCATCAGAGTCCCATTAAATATTCTACTTCATTTGGATTCAGTCTCCGGTACTGGCCCGGCTTCAGCCGGCCCAGGCCGATCTTGCCCACGGAAATGCGGGTGAGTTCCTGCACCGGAAATCCCACCGCCTCGAACATGCGGCGGATCTGCCGGTTCTTTCCCTCGTGGATGGTCACCTCCAGCAGCATGGACCGCTTGGTCCAGTGGACGATATCCACTCTGGCCCGGGAGGTCACGAATCCTCCGATATCCACACCCCGCCGCAGCTGTGCGATCTTCGCCTTGGGAATGTTCCCCGCCACCAGCACCCGGTAGGTCTTGTCTACGTGGTGCTTGGGATGAGTCAGCTTGTAGGCAAAGTCTCCGTCATTGGTGAGGAACAAAAGTCCCGACGTGTTGTAGTCCAGTCTTCCCACGGGGAAGATCCGGGCATCCACATCCGGCATGATGTCCACCACCGTCTCTCTGCCACGGTCGTCGCTTACTGCAGTGATCACACCGAGGGGTTTGTTCATGGCATAATAGACTTTGTTCTCGGGGGTCTCCACCTTCTGTCCCGAGACGAACACCACATCCCCGGGCTGCACATCGTAGCCCGGCTCGGTGAGGGTGATCCCGTTGACTTCCACCTTGCCGGCGGCGATGAGCTCGTCCGCCTTGCGGCGGCTGGCTACCCCGGCATTTGCAATGTATTTATTGATCCTCATTCTTACCTCTCAAAACGCTCGCCGATCCACTCCTGATCCACCTCGGCATATTCGCCCGGGGGAATGGCCAGAACGGTGCTGTAGTTGTCCACCAACTCCTGGTAGAGCTCCTCGTCCAGAGGAATGGTCAGCTTCTCGTCGTTGCCGTTGTCCGACGGCCATACCACGAAACTCTCCTCTTCGTCATCGAACATATACAGAAGGTCGCCGGGCTCCAGCTCGGGGAAGGCCTCCTCCACCTGATCCCAGATGATGAACTTGTACAGCTCCAGGATCCGGTCGTCCCGGTTCTTCTCTGCGATGAGGATCTTCTCCACCAGATACAGACCATCGGATACCAGGCGGAAGATGGCCTCCCGGTCGATGGCTTCCGGGGGAAGCTCCAGCTCGTTCATCTGGTCCAGAAGGTCGTCGTCATGGTCCGGTCCCAGGTAGATATTCAGCTTTTTCTCGGGGTCCATGTACATCATGGGATATTCCACCAGGACCTGGTCGCCGCACTCAGGGCACTCGTTCAGGAAGAACTCGCCCTCGATGATGGCTCTCTTGGCCTCCGGGGTCTCGGATACGTCCACGAACTCATCCGTGGGGACGGATATGGTCTGTCCGCAGTTGGGGCATTCCACTTCAATGATTTCTTTAGCCATTGTTCTCTCCAATCTCCAGACGGATCTGTCTGGACTCTTCTTCATACTCTTCTTCACTATTCTCGCCGATGAGGCCCTCGATGTTCTCGATGTCCGGGAGCTCCTTCAGGCTCTCGAACCCAAAGTTCTTCAGGAAGGTCTCGGTGGTCCCGTAGAGGATCGGCCGGCCCACGGCGTCGGAACGGCCGCGGTCGCGGATCAGGTCTTTCTTCAGCAGTCCCTCCACCACGCGGTCACATTTGATGCCGCGGATGGCGTCGATCTCGCCTTTGGTCACGGGCTGCTTGTAGGCGATGATAGCCAGGACCTCCAGGGCTGCCTGGGACAGCTTCTTCACCTTTACAGGGGTACAAAGCCTTCTCACGAACTCTTCATTCTCGCCCTGTGTGACGAACTGGAAGGACTTGCCCACCCGGCGGATCCGGATGCCGCGCCCCTCCTGCTCATACTCCTCCTGGAGCTCCGTAAAGCAGGCGATGGCTTCCTCTTCGGATATATTAAAGATCTCTGCCGCGTCCTTCGCCGGAAGCAGCTGCCCCCAGACGAACATCATGGACTCAAAGGCGGATTTGATCACTTTCTTACTGGTCATCGGTCGTTTCCTTTCTCGTATCATCCAGGTCTCTGGTTCCGGCATGGACCAGGATGTCACCGAAGTTGGTGCGCTGCTCTGCGTCCAGGTACTTCTCCCGCATCATCTGCAGAAGAGATACAAAGGACACCACCACGTCGTACCGGTCCTCGGTATTCGGCACAAGCTCCTTGAAATCCAGTTCCGACACTCCCGCCAGTCTGGCGTGCCGGAACAGATCCCGGATGTGGACCATCCGGTTCTCCATGGACTCCCGATCGCGCTCCACCCGGGTGTAATGGCGCCGGGTCTCTTCGATCCTCTGCTTCCGGTACAGGAAGTCCCGGAATGCCCGGGAGAACTCATCGATGTTCAGGCTGAGATACTCATCCGGGTTGTCCAGGTAGACGGAGATGTCCTCCTGAGGCTTCTCAAACACACCGGCGTTTTTCTCTTCCTGTTCCGCCAGCATCTCGCTCTGGCGTTTGCACTGCTTGTAGGCAAGCAAACGGGCGGCCAGCTGACTCCTCGGGTCCTCCACACCAACCAGGTCCTCTGCCATCTCCGGACGGGGCAGCATCATCTTCGACTTGATCTCGATGAGCTCCGCCGCCAGGACCATGAACTCCGTGGACAGGTTGATGTTCTGCTCCTGCATGGCGCTGATGTAGTCCAGATATTGACTTGTGATCTCCGATACCTGTATATCGTAGATGCTCATCTGAGCATTCTCGATGAGGTAGACCAGAAGGTCGAAGGGACCTTCAAAGATCGGAAGCCGAACTTTATAACTCATTTACTCTCCATTCTTCTCCGCCAGCCCGGTGTAGTAGTTGTAATACAACAGGCCGATGACGACGATCACTGCACCCAGCAGCTCCCAGGATGTGGGCAGCTGATGCAGGAAGATCAGGCTCAGAATGATGGCGAACACAGACTCGCCGGATTCCCAGGCGGAAACGTACAGGGAATCCACATAGCCGAAGCACAGGTTGAAGACCGCATGGGCGCCGATCTGGCACACCAGGGTCAGTCCCACGATCAGCAGATAATCCTTGGCAGGATAACCGGCGATGGGTGTCCCGGTTGCGATCATACCGATGGTGAAGCAGACCCAGCAGGCAAAGAAGCACAGGAACACGTAGACCGGTCCCGATACGTTCTTTCTGACCTCATTTCCAAGTACAAAGTACAGACCCATGAACACACCGGCCAGGAATGCCAGCACGTCGCCCCGGAAGTTTCCGGTGGAGAGCTGGGTCTTGTCCAGGCCTGCCACGATGCACCCGCCCAAGAGGGCCAGGATGATGCCCATGATGGGCCGTCTGCCTACGTGTCTCTTCAGCACGAATATGGTGATCACCAGAACCACCAGTGGGTGCAGAGCCGCCAGCACCACGGCGCTGGCGATGTTGGTCATCTTCACCGCATTGAACCAGGTGAAGAAGTGCAGGAACAGAAACGCTCCCGCCAGGAACGCACCGAACAGGTCCTTTCTGGAGATCTGCTTCAGTTCCTCTCTTCGGTTCAGCAGCACCGGAACCGCGAAGAATGGCAGTCCCAGGGTCAGCCTTCCGAATCCGATCATCATAGACGGCGCCGTGATTGCCGCGCCAAAGATGCCGGAAGAGGATCCGGCCACAACCGCCAGGATCACGATTATTTTAACGTATTTTTCTAAAAAACTCTTGTTTTCCATCCGTTACTCCATGATTTTGCGTAAATTTTCTTCATATGGCGGATAGACGATTCCCCTCTCCGTCACCACCGCTGTGATATACTTTGCCGGCGTCACATCAAAGGACGGATTGTAAACTGAGATCCCCTCCGGTGCCATGGGCTCCTTATACCACATAGTGGAGATCTCCTTGCCGTCCCGCAGCTCGATCTGAATGTCATCTCCTGTGGGGGTGTCGAAATCGATGGTGGATGTGGGTACGAACATGTAGAAGGGAATCCCGTATTCCTTGGCCAGGATAGCCACTCCGGAGGTTCCGATCTTGTTGGCGCCGTCTCCGTTGGCGGCCATGCGGTCACAGCCTACCACCACTGCGTCGATCCAGCCGTTCTTCATGACGATGGAGGCCATGTTGTCGCAGATCAGGGTCACGTCGATGCCGGCCTTGGAAAGCTCCCATGCCGTCAGCCTTGCTCCCTGCAGAGCCGGACGGGTCTCGTCGGCGAAGACCTTGAAGTGGTAGCCCTTCTCCTCCCCCAGGTACAAAGGCGACAGGCTGGTTCCGTACATGGCGGTGGCCAGTGTCCCCGCATTGCAGTGGGTCAGGATGCCGTCTCCGGGCTCCAGCAGGCTCAGGCCATACTCACCCATCTTGCGGCAGGCGTTCTCATCCTCGATGCGGATGGCATCTGCTTCCTCGAACAGCATCCGCTTGGCTCCGCTGACAGAGCCGTCGTATGCGTTCAGCTTGTCCATCATCCGGTTCAAAGCCCAGGACAGGTTCACTGCGGTAGGCCGGGCCTTCACCAGGTAATCCGCCGTGCTCTGAACATACTGGCGGAACTCATTCAGATCGCGGCCCTCATAGTCCCGTACGGAAACATACAGGCCATATCCTGCGGCTACGCCGATGGCCGGGGCTCCTCTGACCTTCATCTTCTTGATGGCGATGAACACGTCCTCCTTGGACTGCATCTCCAGATATTTCTTCTCGCCGGGAAGTTTGGTCTGATCCAGGATCAGCAGGCGGTCGCCTGAAAACTTCACCGGCACGATTTCTGATAGCTTCATTTTCTCTCTCCATTCTGCTGCATTCTATGCAACACAAATTACAGTGATCTGTAACCACTAACACTATATTCTAACACTTCCCGGACGTTGTGGCAACCTGTTTCACAGAGCACTTTCTTTCTTGAATATTCTTGCGAAAAATGGGATAATATCTATACAAGTGAATGCATCAGACGAAAGGAGATTACCATTATGGATGATAATATGAACTGCAAGACATTCCCGCTGATCGGAGATCCCGCCCCTTCCTTCCGGGCTATGACCACCATGGGAAAGGTGAACTTCCCGGAAGATTACAAGGGCCACTGGGTGATCCTGTTCTCCCATCCCGCAGACTTCACACCGGTGTGCACCACTGAGTTCATCACCTTCGCGCGGATGGCTGACGAATTCGAAGAGCTGAACACCAAGCTGATCGGTCTGTCCATCGACTCCGTCCACTCCCACCTGGCATGGGCCAAGAGCATCGAGGGGATCGCCTGGAAGGGCGAACCGGTGAAGCTGCCCTTCCCCATCATCGCGGACATCAGCATGAATGTATCGAAGAAATACGGCATGCTGCAGACCGTGGCAAATACCCAGACCGTTCGGGCCGTCTTCATCATTGACCCGGAAGGCATCGTTCGGACCATCCTCTACTACCCCATGTCCACCGGAAGAAACTTCGATGAGATCAAGCGCATCATCCAGTCCCTGCAGACCCACGATGAGCATAACGTATCCACCCCGGCAGACTGGAGACCGGGAGATGATGTAGTGGTCGGCGCTCCTCTGACACTGGAGGATGCGGACAAGCGGATGAACGATCCCGACGATGACATGACCGTCGCCGACTGGTATCTGGCATTTAAAAAACTGAAATAATTTATTCCGCATTCAAAAAGAAGAGCGGGCCGGTGCTTTCGCACCAGCCCGCTCTTCGACTTAAAAAGTCAGAAAGGATTTAAAGAATTACTTCTTTCTATTTAATTTTCACTGTCTTGACAGCCGTCCACTTACCGTATACGTTCTTGCCGTTCACCTTGGTGATGGTGCGTACACGGAACTGATACTTCTTACCCTTCTTCAGCTTCTTAACAACCAGCTTAGCTTTCTTGGTAACCTTCTTGGACCACTTCTTACCCTTGATTCTGTACTGGATCTGATAAGAGGTAGCGCCCTTGGTCTTCTTATAGGTTACAGTTGCTTTCTTCTTTCCGGCCTTGACCTTCAGACCCTTGACGGTCAGCTTCTTAGCCTTGGCGATCTTAGCAGCGGTTTCTTTTGCAGCCTTTTCTTTTGCAGCATCGGCTTCAGCCTTCTTGGCAGCAGCTTCAGCCTTCTTAATGGCCGCGGCAGCTCCTCCTTCGCCCAGTGCTGCATCGACCTTTGCCTTATCCTTGTCGGACAGTTTGTCATATGCAGCCTGTGCAGCAGCTACAGCAGCGGAAGTCGGATTCTTCTCCAGTGCCTTGATCATAGCGATCGCGGTATCTGCAGCAGAATCAGAAGTGATCTCACCGGAAGCAGCATCGTAGGTGAATGTGCGCTCAGCCTTGTTTCCAGCCTTATCGGCTACGGAGACCTTCAGTTTGAGATCTGCACTGGTGTCAGTCTTGAAGCTGAAGGATGCTTCGCCTTCGCTGATCAGGGACTCTTTGCCGTCCTTGATCTTGTATACCGATACGACATCAATGGCAGTATCATCGGAAACACTTACGGTGAACTGGTTGCCGTCCTTAGCCATATCTTCGACAACAGGATCTACCACGTCATCCACGATTCCGGCGGCACCTGCATAGATGGCTGTGGCCAGCATCGGCAGCAGTTTCTGATAGTGAGAACGATAATCCATGTACTGACCGAATACGGTAGCCGTTACCGGTCTTGCGAAGTCTTCGCCGTCCAGCATGGTGCTGAAGATGGTGACCTTGTCGCCAAATACGGTCTTCTCACTCTTGGTGTTCTGGAATCCTCCGATGAATGCATCTTCACCATTCTCCAGACTGCGGAACAGGATCTTGGAGCCTTCCGGCAGATTGCTGTACGCATATCCGCGTGCGTAGTATGTCGATGTCTTCTTATACTTGCTTGTGATCAGGGAGTCCTGAACATTGTAAGTTCCGTTGATCGCTACATCGGCGAATGTACTGGTGGAAGTCGGTGCCGTCACTCCAAGTTTGCCCAGTCCAGCAGCATTACGGATGAATACAACGCCTGCACCCTTCTTCACTGCTTCTGCCCAGGAATCCTGGAATCCGTTTGCATTTACATTATTCGCAATGATCACGTTGGCGCCTTCCCTGAGAGCATTGCCTCCGTTATAGTCCTTCAGACTTCCGAATCCAAGATATTCATCCATCAGATACCACAGAGGTCCGCCGGTCTGTGCGGTTCTGGTGGAATTGAACTGGATCACAGGCTCAACCAATTTCGCAGCCTCTTCCGGAAGTGCTTCCAGATATTTGCCGTCCAGTTCCACACCGTTCTGTCCGATGACCGGATCATTCGGCATCTTATTGAGTTTGCTCAGATCCTTGGTCTTGATGACATAATCAGATGCGCTGCCAACGCCCTCAACATCCTTTCTCAGCATCCATACATCAGCATCCTTTTCGAAGAGATAGTTCACGAAACGGACTGCGTCTGTGCTCTGGCTGTCGAAGACGACGTATTCATCAACAGCACCCTCAATATTTGCCATCTTCTTGATCAGATCGGTCTGTCTCTCAGTCTTGCCATCGAACAGGCCTTTTCCATAGATCTGGATACTGTCGAATCCGCGGACATCCGGCAGGTTGCAGTAGATATCTGCATACATGCTGGCAAATCCGGTGGCATCGTATCCCTTACTCATTACCTCGAAGATGACGTTACGGTTTGCCTGGTACATACTCAGTACATAGGAACCCTTCTCGATGGTCTTGCCGTCGTATACCACATCTTCTGTGGTAACTTCAACATCGATGCCCCATCCGATCATCTGATTGATGGCCTTGATTCCTTCTGCGATATTGTACTGCAGCTCACCCTTCGGGATCACAACGTAATCCGGGAAGAAGGAAAGTGTGTTACCATCGGCATCCTTCGGACGCGCTCTTCCGACGATCTTATCCTCGCCATTCTTCTTATCAATGAAGTACTTGTCAGCAGCCATGGAGTCGATGTTCTCGATTCCTCTCTTCTTGGTTTCCAGCTTAGCCAGGATGGAGTTCTTTCTCATGCTCTTATCGATGACATCGACACTGTGAGAATCTCTCATATTGCCATCCACATCCTCCAGCGGTCCATTCAGGCGGTTGCCTTCATAGACGTCGGTGGTGCCATGGAGCAGCTCATCCAGCTGTGCATAGTTTATCACGGTTCCTGCATCGAAGGAGTCACTGTTTGCAGCCGGGAATTCGATGGTATATCCATAGCATCCCAGAAGCTCTGCGAACATCGGGGAGTAAATGGTTCCGCCGTCATCCCAGTCACCGCCATCATAGTGATCCCATGGGATCAGGAAGTTATCATATCCGGTGTTTGCGGTAACTGCCATACCTGCAGCATAAGTCAGATTTCTCATATTATTTGCCAGCAGGTCATAATCATACGCCGGATCATGAGGAGCCGTACAAGGCTCGATCAGCATCTGTTTCACATAGCCGTGCCACTCATCCTCTACCAGCGGATCCCACTTCATGATATCCTTCATCAGGGCGATGGTCTCCGGCATGGTGGAGAATACGGCATCACGGTTCAGGTCGAAGGCATAGCGGTTGGTACGTCTCATACCTGCCTGTCCATCCGGGTTGGATGTGATATTGTGGACTGTGATGAACTTGTCAAGGACTTCAGCTGTATCCAGAACTTTCTTGGTTCTGGCATCCTTGTCCAGGAATCTTCCGGTATATCCGTCCTTTACAATGTGTCCTGCCTCAGACTTCTCATAGCCTTCCGCCGGATCTCTGTAACGGAAATTCATGTCATCCTCAGTCCAGGTATAGTAATCGATCTTCTTTCCGGCTTTTCCGCCTTCGATCAGGTCTTTTACGAACTGGATGGTATGGTCGATACCGGAGATCTCATCCGCATGGACGTTGGTCTCATAGAAGACATTGATCATGTCTACATCTTCCGGCGCTGCATCTTTATACTTATTGATCAGTTCGTCCGGATTGGTATTCATGGTCGGTTTGGTCTCATTCAGATAAGTGTCGACCTTGCTCTCATCCTGAGCTACCACGATATTCCAGATCGCATTGAATCTGGCATAATTATTGAAGTTCTTATTCTCTTCCTTCTCATTATCCGTGAGTCCATATCCCAGAATGGACACTTCAACGTAAACATCTGTCGCACGATCGCCCTTGACGAAGTTGCCATTTTCGTCCATCTTAACGTATCCGCTTGCCATCAGTCCAGTCTCTTTGTCAGCGAATGCTGCCTTCGGGACTTCACTTCCATTCAGGGCCTTTACCAGGCTCTGGGCAAACTCGTTCTTCTGGATCCAGGAGTTTCCTCCGTCATACTGCTGGATTTCCATGTTGACAGAAGCCAGGGTCTTTTCTCCGGCAACAGCAGTCATCGGATAGTTTCCAAGGCCTTTTCCTGTCGGTGTGGTCTGCCACCACCAGCGGTTGTCTGAAGACTGTCCGCTGCTGAATGCTCTCAGCTGACGTGTGGTGTTATATCCTTCATAAGGGATATTATCTCCACTGGTCCAGTTGGGGTTCCAGGGGCAGGCAGTATCCATCACCAGGTTGATGGTGTAGGAACCGTCATCATTCTTGGTGATTTTCTTATCTTTTTCTACCAGATAAGGTGTTCCTTTCGGATCTCTCAGCGTGTTGGCGGATCCCCGTGAGCTCTTTACATTGGCCCATTCGGACAGGTCATGTCCTCCATACTGGAGTTTGACCGTCTCCAGGAATGCATCCGGATCCTCTCCTACAGTTTCTGCCGATGCAACGAATTCAAATGTGAATTCTCTCGGATCATGGAGATTGATTCCTCTCTTAGTGGTATACCACTTCTCAGGGTCTTCACCCTTTGCCGCATCGCCCTTATACAGGGACTGACGGTATACCTGCTGGAATTCAGGATGATCAAGCACTTCTACGGTCTTGATGCTCATTTTGCCGTCATCGGCTGCTCTAGTGTCATCGGCTTTCGCGAATACTGACGTCGGTACACCATAGATGGTGAATGCCATGACGAACGCCACCAGAATCGCTATAGCACGATTTCGTCGTACTTTATTCGATTTCTTCATTCTTCTCTTCCTTTCTCTTCTTATAACAGGTCATTCTTCTGCGGTCCAAACCCACAAAGGACATCGCAGAGATCAGTTATAATACAGGGAAATAATTATTACAGTCAGAGTGATAACGAATACATCAAAAAAAGAGATAACGAACTTTTCCTTCTTTCTGCATATCACCTCTCTTTCTATGCATCAACGCGAAATAGTTATTATCTCCAATCCCCAGACCCTTTTGTAACTGTACTATACTATTATAGTGTTAGTATACCTTATTTTTCCATAAATTTCAATGTTTTATTTGAATTATTAGTCTTTTCACACGAATTGTATAATTACTTTAACTTTCACATATCCATACGCATTTTAGCCTACTTGGTCAGTATGTTTTGCATGATTATTCTCCTTTCCCCACAAAAAACAGGCCGCTGCATTTCTGCAGCGGCCCTCCGGAACAATTGAAGTTCTTTATTTTTTGATCTTAACAGTCTTGATCTTGGTCCACTTACCGTATACGGTCTTCTTTCCGACCTTGGTAATGGTGCGGACTCTGAACTGATACTTCTTGCCCTTCTTCAGCTTCTTAACGACCAGCTTATTCTTCTTAGTGACCTTCTTGGACCACTTCTTACCCTTGATTCTGTACTGAACCTGATAAGACTTGACGCCCTTGGTCTTCTTGAATGTAACAGTCGCTTTCTTCTTACCGGCCTTGACCTTCAGTCCCTTGACGGTCAGCTTCTTGGCCTTGGCGATCTTGGCGGCATCCTTGCTTCCGGTATCCTTTGCCGGTGTCACATCTTCCTTGACCGGGGTATCCACATCATCCACGATGCCTGCAGCTCCGGCATAGATTGCCGTTGCCAGCATCGGCAGCAGCTTCTGATAGTGTGACCGGTATTCCATGTTCTGACCAAATGCAACGACGCTTACCGGCTTGGCGAATCCTTCTCCATCCAGCGTGGTACTGAAGATGGTAGTCTTATCTGCAAAGATATCCTTCTTGCCTTCAGTTGCCTGGAATCCGCCGATAAATGCATCTTCTCCATCCGGCAGACTCTTGAACAGGACTCTGGATCCTTCCGGAAGCTCGCTGTAGGAGAATCCACGTGCATAATAGGTGGATGTATTCGCATAGTTGGTGGTGAACAAGGAGTGATCCACATTATAGGTACCATTGATCGCCACATCTGCGAAAGAGTTCTCCGACTTCGGCGGCGTCACACCCAGTTTCTCCAGATTACGGGCATCGCCGATGATGACCAGGCCGGCATCTCCCTTCTTTACAGCATCCACGAAGGAATCCGGGAATTCACTCGGTCTTGGTCTCCATCCGGATGTATTGGTATTACTGTCGATGATCACGTTGGCACCTTCTCTCAGTTCGGTGCTTCCGTTGTAGTTCTTCAGGCTTCCGAATCCGAGATAATCATCCAGCAGGTACCACAAAGCTCCTCCGGTCTGCTCCGTACGCAGAGTGTTGAACTGAATGACTGGTTCTACCAGCTTCACTGCTGCCTTCGGAAGCGATGCAATGTATTTGCCTTCCAGCTCCACACCATACTGTCCGATGACGGCATCATTCGGCATCTCCTTGATTTTACTCAGGTCCTTGGTGCGGATCACATAATCGGATGCGCTTCCGACACCATCTACATTCGTCTTCAGCATCCATACATCAGCGCCCTCACTCAGCAGGTAGTTCACTGCACGTACTGCATCGGTGCTCTGGCTCTTGAATGTGGTGTACTCGGCGGATTTGCCTTCAATATTTGCAGCCTTGGCTATTTCCTCTGTCTGCGGCTTCAGTTTGCCTTCGAACAGATCCTTGCCATAGACCTGGATACTGTCGAATCCACGGACATCCGGCAGGTTGCAGTAGATGTCTGCATACATGTCAGAGAATCCGGTGGCATCGTATCCCTTACTCATAACTTCGAAGATCACGTTACGATTTGCCTGGTACATACTCAGCACGTAAGATCCCTTCGGAATGGTCTTGCCATCGTACTTCACATCTTCTGTGGAAACCTCCACATCGATTCCCCAGGACAGCAGCTGATTGATGGCTTTGATTCCTTCTGCCACGTTGTACTGCATCTCACCCTGCGGAATAACAACATAATCCGGGAAGAAAGAGAGTTCCTTGCCGTTCTCATCCTTCGGACGAGCTCTTCCAACGACCTTGTCCTCGCCGTTCTTCTTATCGATGAAGTACTTATCTGCTTCCATGGAGTCGACGTTCTCGATTCCTCTCTTCTTGGTATAGAGTTTACCGAGAATGGTGTTCTTTCTCATGCTCTTGCTGATCACATCCACGCTGTGGCTGTCTCTCATGTTGCCGTCCACGTCCTCCAGCGGTCCGTTCAGGCGGTTGCCTTCATAGACATCGGTGGTTCCGTGGAGTGCCTCGTTGACCATCGCATAATCGATGACCAGACCGGCATCAAACGAGT
>CAMOGZ010000003.1 GCA_946614405.1 uncultured Eubacterium sp.
TCACACCACCTGTTTTACTTCTACGTCGACGGTGACTACGTTGAAGGCGGTCATGTATTCCACCTGTTCTGCCAGGGCGTGCTGGAATGCCACGGCGCTGTCCCAGATCTGGGTGTTTGCGTCCACGGCGACTTTGGCGTCCAGGTGCAGGGAGTCCGGGGCCGTATTCTCATAGACCTTCAGGACCTTTGCGATGCCATCCGTTTCCTGGGCGACGCATTTGGCGATGTCGGTGATCACGGTGTCGGAGATGAAGAACTCACCCAGGTAGCTGAAGGTGGGGCGCACCACGGTACGCTCGGATTTCTCGCCACCGAAGCGGCCGCGGAAGAGACGCAGCGGGTCCATGAAGTAGCCCGCAAAGTCCCTCTTCAGCTGAGGTGTGGGTACCGGGATGACGTGCTTGCCCTGGCCCACCCGCTGTTTGTTGGCCATCTTCCGTTCTTCCTCAGTGGTGATGTCCTCGATGTGGATCCGCTCGGAGATCTCAGGCAGACGCAGCCGCTCAGCGATCTGCCTGGTCATGCGGTCCGACGTTCCGATGATCAGCAGGGTCTCCGGATTCAGCTGTCGGATCCGCTGGCTGACCTCCTTCTGGTGGGCGTCGTCGGTGAAGAGCGCAGTCTTGATGGCGCCGATGTGCGTCTTCTGGCGCTTGGCGGAGGTGCCGGCTTCCACCCGGTTCCGGTATATGAACAAACCATCGTCGATGATGGATTCTATGCCTTTTTCATTGCACAGGGCCATGGCCTGGTAGCTTTTGCCCGTGCCGCTTTTGCCACTTAAAGAAAATACTTTCATCTTTACTTATATTGACCTTTCTGTTATAATATACACGAATTCATTTCAAGACATGTCTTTTATAAGGAGGATTTAGTATGGCTTATAAAATTACTGACGACTGCATCAGCTGTGGAGCTTGTGCATCCGAGTGCCCGGTAGAGGCTATCTCCGAGGGAGATGCTACCTATGTAATCGACGCTGACAAGTGCATCGACTGCGGCGCTTGCGCTGAGGCTTGCCCTGTTGACGCTCCGGTAGAAGCATAATCAGGCACATTATCTTATTCTCTGTGCAACTGCGAGCACAGATCATATGAGGTAAACAATAACCGTTTCGTGAATGCGAAACGGTTATTTTCTTTCTACTTCGGATCAGTCTTTGGCGTTTTTCTCACCTTTTTTCTGAATGTCGTTCATATGATATGCCAGGGAATGCAGGCTGTCTGACAGGTGCACCACTTCCAGGGCCACATGGGATGGAACCTCGATGTCGGTGGGTGCGAAATTCCAGATGCCTTTGACGCCGGCGAAGCAGAGCTTGTCTGCCACTTCCTGGGCATTGTCCTGATTGACACAGATGATACCGATGTCGATGGCATTCTTCTCTACGTATTCCACCATTCCCTCATGGTCCAGGATCTCGATGCCGTCCAGGTCTGTTCCAATCAGGGACGGCTTGATGTCGAAGGCCGCCCAGACCTTGAACCCCTGCTTATGGAAATGAGTGTACTTGGCAATGGCCTGGCCCAGGTTACCTGCACCGACGATGACCATGCGATACTCTCTGTCCAGTCCCAGAATCGCACTGATCTCATGATACAGTCCCTCTACGCTGTAGCCGTAGCCCTGCTGTCCGAATCCGCCGAAGTTGTTCAGGTCCTGACGGATCTGGGATGCGGTATATCCGATCAGTGCACTGAACTCCTTGGAGGAAATCTTCTCTACGCCCTTCTTCTTAAGTTCAATCAAATATCTGCGGTATCGGGGCAGTCGCTTGATGACTGCATTCGAGATCTTTGCGTTCTTCGCTGCCATTCTTCACTCTCCTCACTCTTGTCAATCATACCTGTTAAACAACAACAAAACCCGCCAGATGGCGGGCTCATAAATTACTCATTAATATTGTCGTCTACGAATTTAACAAGATCCCCAACCATCTGGAACTTCTCAGCCTCTTCATCAGGAATCTCCAGGTCGAACTCTTCCTCGATCGCCATGATGATCTCAACTGCGTCCAGAGAATCAGCTTCCAGATCCTTCATCAAATTTGTATCCATAGTTACCATAGACTCATCAACAGACAGCTGCTCAACGATGATGTCTCTGATTTTTTCAAATGTCATTTTGAAACCTCCTGTACCCACATTAATTACAAGACATATTATAGAGTACCCCTGCAGTGATTGCAAGTATAAATTAAAAATTATACATCAGTCCACTGTTCGTATAAATACTCCAGTTCTTCCTGCGCTGCTTTTACCTTTTCGTCCAGCTCCGTAAGCCGCGCAGGGTTCGACAAAACCGCAGGCTGGCACATCTCCTGCTGCATGGCTTCGATGCGCTCTTCCATCTCCTGGATCTCTTCCTCCAGCCGCTTCTGCTCCCGCTCGATTCGGCGCTCCTCGGCCTGGCGCTTCTTCTTCAGCGCCCGCTCCTCGGCTGCCGTGAGGGGCTTTCCGTTCTCGTCGGTGGGGATCATTCCCGCAGCCTCCTGGGCTTTGTGCAGGCCGTCCAGGAGGGCTTTGTTCCCGGATTTCTCCGAGAGCTCCTCGCCGATGTACTTCTTCCCGGACTCGATGGAAGCCTTCTTCTCCTCGTAGTAGTCGTAGCCGCCCACGTACTCGGTGATGCCCCCGGCGTTCAGCTCAAAGATCCGGGTGGCGATTTTGTTCAGGAAGTAGCGGTCGTGGGACACGGCGATGACCGTGCCGGGGAAGTCCGCAAGGGCGTCCTCGAATACCTCCTTGGAGTCGATGTCCAGGTGGTTCGTGGGCTCGTCCAGGACCAGCACGTTGGTCCCCGAGAGCATCAACTTCAACAAAGCCAAGCGGGCCTTCTCTCCTCCGGAGAGTGCTCCCACCTGCACAAAGGCCTGCTCCCCTGTGAACAGAAACCGGCCGAGGATCCCGCGGATCTCGCTGTCCTTATACAGACGGTAGGAATCGTGGACCTCGTCCATGACGGTTTTGCTGTCGTCCAGCATCTGCTGGCGCTGGTCGTAGTAGCCGAAGGTCACGTTGTGGCCCTTCTTCAGATATCCTTCCGAGGGGGACAGGTCTTCCATCATGATCCGCAGAAGCGTGGTCTTGCCGATGCCGTTGGGACCCACGATGCAGATGCGCTCCCCTCGCTTGATGTCGAAATTCACATTTTCAAAGAGATCCTTGCGGTTCAGGCCGAAGCCAAAGGACTTGCTGAGGCCTTCGCCGTAAAGCACATCATAGCCGCTCTGGAAATCCTGGCGGAAGTGGATCTTCATGGAACCCAGCTCCGCCTCCGGGCGGTCGATGCGCTCGATCTGGGCCAGGCGCTTCTCTCGGGAAGCCGCCCGCTTGGCCAGATGCTCCGTGCCCCGTTCCTTGAATCGGCGGATTATGTCCTCCTGCCGGCGGATCTCATCCTGCTGTTTGTTGTAAGCACGCAGGTCTGCTTCTCTCTGCTGGCGCTTCTTCTCGGCATACTCGGTGTAGTTGCCGTTGTATGCCTTCAGTCGGTGGCGCTCCACCTCAAAGATGCGGGTGGCCATCTGGTCCAGGAAGTACCGGTCATGGGACACCAGAACGATGGTGCCGGTGTAGGCTTTCAGGAACTGCTCCAGCCATTTCAGCATACCGATGTCCAGATGGTTGGTGGGCTCGTCCAGAAGAAGCAGGTCCGGCTTCTCCATGAGGAGGCAGGCCAGTGCCAGCCGGGTCCGCTCGCCGCCGCTGAGGGTGGAGATGCGTTTGTTATAGTATTCCTCCCCAAAGGCCATGCTGGACAGGATGCCCTTCATCTCGCTTTTATACGCAAAGCCGCCTTCTGCGGCAAACTTGTCCTGCAGATCTCCCAGCCGGGTCAGAATGCGGTGATATTCCGGAGTGTCAGCGCCGGCCATGGCCGCCACCTGATCTGAAAGGCGGTGGATCTCTTCTTCCATCTCTTCAAAGTGCCCGTAGATGCGGTGCACCTCCTCCAGCAGCGTGCTGTCCTCATCGAAGTTGTCTTTCTGTCTCAGATATCCGATGGACAGATCTTTCGACACGTAAAAATCACCGGAATCGGCACTGTCCCGTCCGGTCAGTATGTTCAAAAGCGTGGTCTTGCCGGCGCCGTTGGCGCCCACGATCCCCACCCGGTCGCCTTCATTAATATGGAAGGAGACCCGATCCAGGATCACGTCCACACCATATGCTTTGGTGATTTCAGTTGCAGATAGTACGATCATGTCAATGTATTCTTTCTTTATTGCGGCCGGGTGGACCCGGCCCTGCTTCGCTGTCGCCAATCGGGCGCGCATATTTTTGGCACTTCACCCCTGAAAATATGCGTTTTTCGGAAAGCGGTCCGCTTTCTACAGTGGCAAATTCGCATAGGCGTCCAGATGCAGGTCATCTGGGCCTTGTTTCTTATATTTATAGTAAGCGGCGGAGGCGATCATGGCGCCGTTGTCGGTACAGAGCACCGGCTCTGGTGCATACAGTGTGATCCCGCGGGCGGCGCATGCATCGGAAAGCTGCTTCCGCAGTCTGGAGTTGGCGGCAACGCCGCCGGCCATCACCAGACGGTCCGCTTTCCGGAACTCCGCGGCCAGCATGGCTTTGTCCACCAGCACGTCCAGGATGGACTGCTGGAAGGAAGCCGCAAGGTCGGGCACGTTGATCTCCCTGCCTGCCATTTTCTCGTGATTGATGTAGTTCAGGACCTGGGTCTTCAGGCCGCTGAAGCTGAAGTCGAGGCTGTCCTTTTCGAGGTAGACCCGCTTGAAATGAATGGCCTCGGGGTCGCCGTCGCGGGCGGCCTTGTCCACTTTGGGACCGCCGGGGTAGCCCAGACCCACCACACGTGCGACTTTGTCGTAGGCTTCGCCCACGGCGTCGTCCCTGGTGGAGCCCAGGACCTGGCACTGATCGTAATCGCTGACCCACACCAGATTGGTGTGACCGCCGGAGACGATCAAAGACAGGAATGGCGGCTCCAGGTCCGGATACTGCAGATAGTTGGCGCTGACGTGGCCGTGCATGTGGTTGACCCCGATGAGGGGGATCCCCGTGGCGAAGGACAAAGCCTTGGCGGTGGCCACGCCGATGACCACGGCGCCGATGAGGCCAGGGCCATTGGTGACGCCGATGAGATCCACGTCGGAGAGCCGGATGCCGGCATCAGAAAGAGCCTGGTCCAGCACGCCGTTGATGTTCTCCAGATGATGGCGGGATGCGATCTCCGGGACCACGCCGCCGTAGCGGGTGTGGATGGCGATCTGGGAGGAGATCACGTTGGAGAGGATCTCCCGGCCGTCTGCCACCGCGGAGATGGCGGTCTCATCGCAGCTTGATTCAATTCCTAAAGTAATAAATTTACCGTCTTTCATCAGGACTCTCCCGTTATGATGTTCGGGTCGCCGATGCGCCACATGATGAGGGCATCCTCCCCGTCGTCTTCGTAATAGCCCGGGCGGACTCCCGCCTCCCGGAACCCGAATTTCTCGTACAGCTTGATGGCTGCCGTGTTGCTGCGCCGCACCTCCAGGGTGTGGCTTTTGATCCCGAAGCCCTCCGTGACGCGGATCATGGACTCCATGAGGATCGATGCGATGTGGTTTCTGCGGTACTCCGGCAGCACCGCGATATTATTGATATTCCCCTCGTCGCAGATGTTCCAGACACTCATGTACCCCACGATGAGCCCGTCCATGTCGGCGACGATGTACAGCGCCTTGTCATTTCCGGTGATATCGCGAAGAATGGAATCTCTGCTCCAGGGGGTGGTGAAGCATTCCGCTTCGATGACCGCGATGGCATCCACGTCCTGCTCCATCCCTTTTCGGATGATCATTTCATTCATTATTTGCTCCTGAATTTGGCCATTTTGGCTTCTCTGGCGCGGGCAAGGGAGCCGTCCGCCAGTTTCTGCTCGGCCTCGGTCTTTCTCATATATAGTGGTTCGAGCTCGTTGTAGCCGCAGGTCTCGGCCTTCTCCTTCACGATGAGGGACAAAGCCTGCCGCAGTACCCGCTCCGCGGTTGGATATCGCTCTTCTTCTGCCGCCAGGGCATAGCCCTCCAGCTGATCTCCGTAGGCGTCGATGCCGTCGCCGTAGAAGATCACATCCGGCAGGTCTTTCACCGCCTCAAGGATGTCGGTGAGCATGTAGGGTCCCGGCGGGACGATGTCGCCGCCTTCTGCAGTGAACACGGCGCCGTAGACCTGCCCCCTCCGGGCATTGTAAATGGCCGCCAGGGGTCTGTCGTTGGCCTGTGCGATGAGGCGGAACTGGTCCAGGGATCCCACAGGGATCGCGGGGATGTCCAGCGCCTGGCAGATGGCCCGGGCAGAGCTCACGCCGATGCGGATGCCGGTGTAGGAGCCCGGTCCCACGGATGCCGCCACAAAGCCCAGCTGCCCGGGGCTTACGCCCTCTTCCTGCAGCAGCTGCTGGGTCATGGCCATGAGATTTCTGAGATGCCCCATGGGTTCATCCGTGATCTTCTGGGCGATGGGTCTGTCCCCGTCCAGATCATATATGGCAACGGACCCTTTCGGTCCGGTGGTCTCGATGGCTAGAATGTACATTGATAGATCCGCTCTCCTTCCTGCTCGCCATATTCCATAAATACGCAGATGGTCTCATCCGGCAGGATGTCTGCGATGCGGTCCGCCCACTCGATGATGCAGACGCCGCCGGCGTGGAAATATTCCTCCGCGCCGATCTCAAACAGCTCCTCGCTGGACTCCAGCCGGTACACATCAAAATGAAATACCGGCAGCCTGCCGCTGCGGTATTCACTGACGATGGTAAAGGTCGGACTGGTGACGGGCTCGCTGACCCCCAGGCCCTCTGCGATGTAGCGGGTCAGGGTGGTTTTGCCGGTGCCCAGGTCGCCGATCAAAGCGACGACGTCGCCCGGCGCAAGGCGCCGGGCGAGGTCCAGTCCGAACTCTCTTGTATCCTGTTCATTTCGGATGGTCACATTCCTCATTGGTTAGTTTCTTCCTTCAGCCTTGTGGATCAGATTGGAGATCCGTTTGTAAATAAAGAAGGTGATGATGGAGTTGATACCCGCTTTGGACAGGTTGAAGGGCAGGATCATGGGCAGGATCATGGCTGCCACTGCTTCCTTCTGCATTCCGTAGAACAGCGGGTCAATAATGTAGTTGGCAATGCACATCACCACGGCCATGGAAATGGTTCCGCAGACCAGGGCGATGATGGCCGCCTTCCGGGTTCTGTGCAGGCGATAGATGTTACCGGCCACGATGGCGAAGATGCCTGTTGCGATGACGTGCATCAGGAATCCCACCCAGGTGTCCTGTCCCAGGATAAACGCCTGAACAAAGGACGCGATGCCGGTAACGATGATGCCGGCCAGGGGTCCGTAAGCGAAGGTGGCGATGAGCACCGGCACGTCCGCCAGTTCATACTTGAAAGCAGGGAACGGCGGGAACGGGAATGACAGGAATACCAGTACGCAGGATATAGCTGTCAGCATGGCCAGTGTCGCCAGTTTCACATTATTGTTTCGTTTCTCATTCATAATACAAAATCCTCCTGGGATAATCTATATATAGTTTCTGCATAGATCTCGATCATCTGGAAATACCGTTCCAGTGTGATGCGCTCGTTCTTCTGATGCATCCGGTCCTCGTCTCCCGGGAACAGTCCGCCGAAGGCCACGATCCCCGGCGCGGCTTTGGCATAGGTGCCGCCGCCCATGACGATGGGGCCGTTCTCTGTGTCTCCGGTCTTCTCCCGGTACACGTCCATCAGGGTCCGGATCAGATTGCTGTCCGCACTGAAGTACAGAGGCTTCTCGCTGCGGTTCTTCACCACGCCCAGACCGTACTGATCCAGTACCGGCATGATGGTGTCGAAGATCTGCTCCTCCGTGAAGGTCACGGGGTAACGGATGTCGATGCTGACGGAGACGGAGTCTCTGTCGTAGCGCACCAGTCCGTTATTCATGGAAAGTCTGCCGGATTCTTCGTCGCTGAAGTCTACCCCCAGCTTCTCTCCGTGAACATTGAATCCGATGTATCGGTTATAGAAGTCGATGAATTCATTGACGTCCTCATTGGCAAAGTTCAGCCGACCCAGGAAGTCAAAGAGGATGGCGATGGCGTTCAGTCCCTCATCCGGCTGGGCCGCATGGGCGTTCTTACCTTCCGTGGTGATCTCCAGGGATTTCCCCACGCCTTTGATCCGGATCTTGCGTCCGGTGGCCTCACGGTATGCCGCCGCTTCCTCGCGGATGCTGTCGTAGGTGGCCTTGGTCTCGCTCTTCACCACTGCTCTGGCGTGTTCCGCCACCACGTTGGTGGCCTCGCCTCCGGAAAGACGAGTCAGGGCCAGTCCCTTGGCCGGTCCCTTGGCAAGCTTTCTGGCGATCTCGAACTCCAGCATTCCCTTCTCCCCGTTGACCACGGGAAACTCCCCGTCCGGGGTGAATCCGAAGTCCGGAGCCGGGACGTGTTCCAGATAGTAGTGCATGCCCTTCCAGCTCTTCTCTTCATCCAGTCCCAGGATCAGACGGATGCGTCTTGCGGGCTCATACCCTGCATCCTTCAGTGCTTTCATGGCGTAGAATGCCGCAAGGAGCGGGCCTTTGTCGTCGGTGGTCCCTCTTCCGTAGAGATAGCCGTCGGCCTCCTCCGCCGCATAGGGCTCGAATGCCCAGCCCTCTCCCGCCGGTACCACGTCCAGGTGACCCAGGATCCCGATGGTCTCCCGGCCTTCCCCAAAGTCGATGTGTCCGCCGTAATTGTCGATGTTCTCTGTCTCGAATCCGTATTCTTCCGCCTTTGAAAGCATGTACGCAAAAGCATCCTGTACGCCCTGTCCGAATGGATAAACTTCTCCATCCCCGGACGTGACAGGATCCCCTGCATCACTCTTGATCTGAATCAGTTCTTTCAAAGTACGGACAGCCTGGTCTCGGTTTGCTTCTATGGCTTTCGCAAGATCCATGATGTCCTCCATACTTATCGTTTACTGTACTGCCTCTACTCCCTTGATCTCAGGAATGACTTCCTTCAGGATCTGCTCAACGATTCCCTTCAGTGTCATCTGGGCACCCGGGCATCCTGCGCAGTGTCCCTGCAGTCTGACCTGAACCACGTTCTCATCAGTGATTCCTACCAGCTCGATGTCGCCGCCGTCTCTTCTCAGTACCTGTCTGATCTCGTTCAGTGCTTCATTGATTTTCTGTTCCATTTTACTATTTCCTTTCTATACATGATCCGCGGGCCGCTCCGACGCGTCCACGGCGTTTCTCGTCTCTTATACCCCGCCCTTCGGCAGGGCAAACAGCATTCCTTGCCTATTATACACGGCTTTCGTGCAATTGTAAATTATTAATTCGCCCCGGGCTGCGGCGCGTCAGTGCAGTCCCGGCCTCCTTAGGATTTTGTGTACACACGTGTGTACACAAAATTCTAAGGGAGCGCAGAGTCCACTGCGCTAGGCTTTGTGCCGGCGGTTGAGCTTAATGATGAGGAACCAGCAGCCATAGACATAGGCCACGGCGATGGCAATGCTGACCCAGGGATTCCGATAGAACAAAGCCGTCAGCACTGCGAAGCAGATGCTGAGTCCCAGCTCTTTCAGGAAGAACCGGCGGGCCGCGGCGCCGTGAATGTCCGAGTATCTCCCGATAAAGAACAGGAATATGAAATACAGCAGGAAGAATACCGCGATGAAGATGTTCTTCGGGACGGCGTCCACCTCCGGCATCCGCATGAACTCCAGCGCCACCGTGATGTTGCTGAGGCTGAAGATCAGGAAGATATGGAGGATCATATAGGCGTTATTGCTGACGGACATCTCCCGGTCGATGATGTGGTCGTAGAGATAGCCGTAGCTGGAGTAGAGCCCCGCCACGATAAGGAATGCCATCAGGGAGAAGTAGACCGAGCTTACACTGAACTCGTCGGTGAAGTACTCGGAGATGGCGATGATCATCTCCCCGAAGGAGAAGACCACGTACAGCATGATGCGCTCCGTCAGATGGGGGAAATCCACCGCCACCAGGGAGTTGATCCCCTTGGAAAAAATGGACGCCAGCATGCCGAAAAGCAGGGCCAGGGGTGACAGGGGCAGTCCCGTCATGTGGTAAATCGGGACGGACACCAGGATGATCCCTGCCTCGGCGAGGATCAGGATCAGCGTGTGCTTCAGATGGACCGTCTCCCAGGGCATCAGGCCGCTCTGAGCGCGGAGCTTCAGGTAGTACTGCAGGGCGATGTTCAGCATGATCAAAGCCCAGGCGATGTTGTAGCGGTCGTAGTACAGCATCCAGTCCAGCCGTGTTCCCGTGGCCACGTAGTAGAGCAGATACATGTTCACGAAGAGGGCGATGTATTCCGCCTTGTCATTGGTGCCGTAGCGATTGATGAACAGAGTAGTGAAGTACCAGATGTGCAGGGCGACGAGGGTGCATAAACAATAGGTCAGGAACATGCCCCCGGGGATGAACCCGTCCTCCACGTGATGGATCAGGGAGCTGTTCCGGCCGATGATGTAAACGAAGATCAGGTCGTAGATCAGCTCGATGTATTCCACCTTCTTCTCACTCTGATCTTCCAGAAATTCATGGATTCTCTCAGTCATGTCGTATCCTCGTAATAAGGGCTGCCATCACTGGCAGCCCGTGAACCTTCTATTTCTTGGGTTTGAAAGAGCTCTTCAGATCCACGATGCGGTTGAAGACCTTCTCTTTGTCATTGGTAAGCTTGGCATCGGCGATGTAATAGCCGTGACGGAAGAACTGGAACCGCTCTCCCGGCTGCGCGTCTGCCAGGGAAGGCTCTGCGTAGCAGATCTTCTCCTCCAGGGAGTTCGGGTTCAGCACGTTCTCGCCGTTCTCGTCTTCCACATACAGATAGTTGTAGTTTCTGACGCGGATGGGAACCGCCGTCTTGGCATCCACGAAATGGATGGTGCCCTTGACCTTGCGGCCTTCGAATCCGCTGCCGGAGCGGGTCTCGGGATCGTAGGTGCAGAGCAGCTCCTTGATGCTGCCGTCCTCGTTCTTCACTACCTCATTGCAGGTGATGAAGTATGCTCCCTTGAAACGGACCTCGTTTCCGGGGAACAGACGGAAGTATTTCTTCACCGGAACTTCCATGAAGTCCGCACCGTCGATGTACAGCTCTCTGGAGAAGGGGATCTCGCGGGTACCCATTTCCGGTACGTTGCGGTTGTTCTCCACCTCGCACATCTCGCTGGCGTCTTCCGGATAGTTGGTGATGATGACCTTGATGGGGTCTTCGATCACATTCCGGGCCTGGACTTTGTTCTGCAGGTCGTCGCGGATGCAGTGCTCCAGCATGGCCACGTCGATGGTGCTGTTGCCCTTGGCCACGCCGATCTCCTCGCAGAAGTTGCGGATGGACTCAGGGGTGTAGCCCCGGCGGCGCAGGCCTGCGATGGTCGGCATTCTCGGGTCGTCCCAGCCCTCCACGGTGCCGTCATCCACCAAAGCCTTCAGCAGGCGCTTGCTCATGACGGTGTGAGTCAGGTTCAGGCGGGCGAACTCGATCTGCTTGGGCGGATGAGGCCAGAATCCCACTTCTCTCAGGACCCAGTCGTAGAGAGGACGATGGTCCTCGAACTCCAGGGTGCAGATGGAGTGGGTGATGCCCTCTATGGCATCCTCGATAGGATGCGCAAAGTCGTACATCGGGTAGATGCACCACTTGTCTCCGGTGTTGTGATGCTCGGTGTGAGCGATACGGTAGATGATGGGATCTCTCATGTTGATGTTCGGAGAGGCCATATCGATCCGTGCGCGGAGTGTGCGCTCTCCGTCGGCGAACTCTCCGGCTCTCATTCTCTCGAACAAAGCCAAAGCTTCCTCGGGGCTCTGGTCCCGGTTGGGGCTCGGTGTCCCGGGCTTGGTCAGGGTTCCGCGGTACTCGCGCATCTGCTCCGGTGTCAGGTCATCCACGTAGGCAAGGCCCTTCTTGATCAAAGTCACAGCAGCCTCGTACATGGTATCAAAGTAGTCGGATGCCCACAGGCGCTTCTCCCATGTGAAGCCCAGCCAGCGTACATCTTCCTCGATGGAATCAACATATTCCACGTCTTCCTTGACCGGGTTGGTATCATCGTAACGCAGGTTGGTCTTGCCGCCGTACTTCTGCGCTGTGGTGAAGTTCAGGCAGATGGACTTGGCATGTCCGATGTGAAGGTAGCCATTCGGTTCCGGCGGGAAACGGGTATAGACCTTTCCGCCGTAGGTCCCTTCTTCATTGTCCTTGTCGATGATGTTGTGGATAAAGTTATTGGATTTATTCTCACTCATGGTTTCCTCCAATGGTTCTATTACATAACACCTGTGGTGTAAATAATTTCTTCATTGATCTGACGGCACTGCTTGGACAGCTTGTATCCCGTCTGCCCGAAGGCCTTCTTGTGGAGCCATTTGACGTTGGTCTCCAGGGTCCTGGGCACCACGTACCAGACCTCGTTCAGCAGTCCGTCGTAGTAGTTATTGGCCTTCGGCCAGCTGATGCTCTTCCCGATGTCATAGCGCGGGAACTGGGCCATGAAGGACATGAGGTCCGTCTGGCTCATATTGGTGCGGATCTGAGGCATGACGTCCTTAGACAAAGCCCCTGCCTTCCACGGATGGGTGGCCGCCTTCTTCATGACAGCGGACATGACCTTCTTATACCGGTCGCCTCTGCCCTTGTCTCCGCCGGAGTTCTTACGGATCCGGCAGTAGGTGGTGGCCTGAACGCCGTCCAGTGTCTGGACGCCCTTCTTCTTGATCTTATGGTATTTCTTTCCCACGTTCTTTCCGGTCTCCGGTCCCCAGTGATTCAGATCGCCGATCTCCTTCTTCTTGACATCCACCTCGATGCCGCCCAGGGTATCCACGGTGTCCGCCACAGCCTTCCAGTTGAAGATCACGAATTCCTCGATGTTCAGATCCAGAGTCCGGTTCAGTGCCGCGATGGTGTTCGGCCCGCCGCCGTATGCGTGAGCGTGGGTCAGCTTATCCAGCATCAGTTCCCCGTCCGGTCCCGTCATCTTGACGTAAGAGTCACGCATGACGGAGATCATCTTCACATCTCCGGTCTTCTTGTTGATGCTGAGGATGATGATGGCGTCGGTGCGGCTGCCGTCGTAGCCCTCGCCCTTCCGGGCGTCGGAGCCCAGGATGGCGATATTCCGGTAATCCTTCAGATCCTCTGCAGCCTTGTCGCTGATCCCCAGGTCATAGTCCGAGGTATCCACCCTGTCCAGGTTGGACGTGATGCTCATAATATATGCCACCAGCAGGATGATCAGAATGATCAGGATCAGAAGGATCCGGCGGATCCGTCTGCCCAGGCTCTTTTTCTTCTTGGGCTTCTTCTGTTTCTTCCGGCTGTGGTCCCGGCCGCCTCCGTCGTGGCCTCCTCCGGAGCGTGCCGCTCTGGGCGGCGGCGCCTCGTGGGATGCGGCCTCCCGGGCTGCCAGGTAGTCGTCATATGAGTAGGCCGGTTTGTAACGGCTCTTCTCATATTCATCATAATCAAAGTCATCAAAAGAGTAGCCGGTCTTCTGTCTTTCCTTCTGCAGACGACGGGCCCTCTCTGCGCGTGCTTTCGCCTCATATTCCGCCGCAGCCCTCGCATACTCCGGATCCTCCAGCTGTCGGATCAAATCAGGACTGTAACGGCGCTTCTCTAATTCCATTGTTTTCCTTGTCATGCCTACTATATTACCATGGTATCATTGAAATTGCAACAAAAAGAGCAAGGGCCGCGGCGCGGCCCTGTTGGCTCTAGATCATCGAAATGAAATCCGCCAGTGCGATGTCTCCGTTGACGCGGACGCGCTTCAGAAGGAGCTTGTCGTCACCGGGGTGGATCTTGCCGTTTTCTGTGGTGAAGGCCAGTTTGAAGCCGGCATCCTCCACGGCTTTGCGGCAGTCGTCGGTGTAGTCACCGAAGGGATAAGCAAATGCATTGGCATGTCCCAGGATCCCGGAGGATTTCTGCAGATCCGCCACCGCCTCGTCGTGGGACAGGGCGGTGAAGATCCCACCGTGACCGACGTTTCCGCCGGAACGGTGCATGTTGTCCGAGTGGGATTCCAGGTCGATATGCTTGTACTTCTTATCCACCATATCCTGGCCATTCTTGGAAGTAATGACGAAGGAGGTGGCATAGACGTCCATCTTCTCGATGAGGGGCGCGCCATACTTGATGAAGCCCTTGGTGGCATCGTCAAAGGTCAGCACCACGCTCTTCTCAGGAAGATCGATCTTTCCGTCCAGGTAGTCCTCCACCTCAGACCAGGTGGGGAAGTAGTACCGCTGGTCCACCAGGAAATCCAGCTGCGCCTTCAGATTCGTCTTGGAGATCATGTTGGCGTCTACATTTTCCGGTGGTTTCTTGTCATCGTAAACATCGTGATACATCAGGACCGCCAGACCGCGCTCTTTACCTTGGTCGGTCTGTTCCGGCATGACCACCTGGATGGTCCGGGTGGCGACGGCGGAATTGCCCTGATCGTCCGTCACTTTATAGTCGATATGATAAGTTCCGGAGGTCCGCATAATGGGAACCTCGAACTCCACCTGATCGGTAATGTCCTTACCGGCTGCCGTCTGGGCCGAGAAACCCGGCTCCTGATACTGACTGCCGAACTCTACCGTGGTGATCGTATTGCCGCCCTCCAGTGTGATCACCGGGGGCATTTCTCTGTCACGGTCCATACTGCTGAAGATGAAGGCACCTCCTGCAATCAGCGCCACAAGCAGCAGGACGATGAGGATCGTCCATCCTTTTGTTTTCATCCATACCTCCCCTTTTTACTGTACGTCTGTCCGGGCCAGGATCTGCGCAGGTGTCTTGCGCATGACCAGGAATACCGGGATCAGACCCACGATCATGTTGAATACAAGAAGTGCACAGAAGGTGATCCCTGCGATCTCGGGTCTTACCATATACATACCTCTGAAGTAGGTGCCGATCTGAGTGATGTTGGACAGGACATAGTACATGAGTCCGATGCCGATGGCGGAGGTGATGAGTGTTATTGCAAATATCTCACCGGCAAAGATCCTGTAGATGTCACTCTTCTTGACGCCGATGGCGCGGTAGGTTCCGATCTCCTTGATCCGGGACAGGAACGAAGACCGCAGCATCAGATAGATCTCGATCAGCGAGATCAGAAGTATGACCGCTGCCAATATAATTGAGGTCTTCAGGGTTTCCCTTACTGATTTCAAATGTGCCTTACGTTCTTTGTCATAATTAACTCTCGCATTGATCCCTTCATCCGCCAGAAGCTGCTCCACTGCGTGGGCGTCATCCGCGTAAAGAGATACTTTCTTCTTGGTGCCGAAGTTGGTCAGTTCGCAGGTGTGCTTGGAGACGTAGTAAACGTCCTCGCCATACTTTGTGGAAGTATAGAATCCCACCAGCTTCAGCGGTTTGCCATTCATCTTCAGCTTCAGATTCTCCCCGAGCTTGTAACCTTCTTCCTCGTAGTGATCGTCGCTGACGATGACCTCGTAGTCATTCTTCGGCGCCTCGCCGCGCTTGATGGTGAGCCGTTTCTTCCCCAGCTCGTAGTTGCGCAGCTCCTCTTCCCCGCCGCCATAGTCGTAGTCATCCATGTAGCTTTCCACCATCTCGTCCATGTCCTGCCACTCCTGACCATTGGCGATCAGGTCCGTGAACTGGCTGCTCTTGACGAAGATGGACGGATTCTCCACATCGGAGATGCCGACGATGGTATATTTCTTCAGGCCGGGCACTGTGAGAGTGCGGCCCAGGAAGTCTTTGTAATGGTTCAGGGCGATGGTGCTTCCGTAGTTCGTCTTCAGGAACTTCTTCAGGAGCATCTTGTCCACCACCACGTCATGAGATTTCTCCGGCATGGCCCCCGCAGAGAGGTCCTCCGGCGCAAGCTCATCCCAGGACACCAGGGAGCCCGCGATGATGCCCGCCATGGAAGAGGTCTGGTAATAGTCGTCCATGGGCAGGTTGAAGGAGATCCTGGAATCCCCGGGGATCACGTAGTGCACCCCCTCCAGCTTCTTCAGCTTCTTCACAAGCTTCATGCTTCTGCCGGGGTTTGCCACGGCGAGGTAGTGCTCGTCGGTCTTCAGGAAGTCATCCCTCTGAACGTTCATGACGCCGGCGATGTGACTCGTGGCGTAGAATGCGAAGAAGGACGCCAGCACAAAGCCCACCAGAAGGAATTTCTTCAGCACGTTGAATTTCCCAATGGAGCGGAAGCCCGCTGCGATGGACTTGAGAATCGGCGAGATGGACCGGTACCGCACCTTGTACCGCTGGGGCAGATACGCGTTATAGTCGAAGGTGGCTTCCTCGAACACGCTGCTGTCCATGGCGGAATAGTGGTCGTCGATGAGCTCGATGTCGCTGGTCTCGTCGATGACGTTGTACCGTCCGCCGGTGTCGATGAAGATATTCCCGCCCCGGATGGCCAGCTTGATGTTGGCCTGCCGCTCGGAGTCAGCATAAAGCTCGATGCCGATGTCCTGATGCTGCATCCGGTCTGCCACAGGCATATCCTTCAGGTAGATCCGGTTCTCCAGCTCGTAGTCCAGGAGCTGCTCGGTGTCATTGATCTCGTCGCTGATCACCTTGCCGTCCTGCAGGCGGATGATGCGGGAGGAGAAGAATCTGGCGATGTCTTCCTCATGGGTGACCAGAAGCACCAGTCTCTCCTGGGAGATCTTCTTGATGATGTTCATGATGGCCAGTGTGTTGGCACTGTCCAGATTTCCCGTGGGCTCATCGGCGATGATGATCCGCGGATTCTTCACGATGGCTCTGGCAATGGCCACGCGCTGCCGCTGTCCGCCGGACAGGGCGCCTGCGGTCTTATTCCGGAAGGCGTAGATCCCCACTGCCTCCAGGCAGTAGTTAACTCTCTCCCGAATGACCTTCCGGTTGCGGATGCCGATCATCCGCAGGGCCAGGGCCACATTCTCGAACACAGTCTGATCGTCGATCAGATTGAAGTTCTGGAAGATGTATCCGATCTTGGCGTTACGGATCTTGTCCTTCTTTCCGGAACGCCGCTTGTTGATTTTCTGATTGTCGATGTAGATGGACCCTTTATTGATCTTATCCAGTCCGCCGATGGCGTTCAGGAGGGTCGTCTTGCCGCAGCCGGAGGGTCCCAGCAGCGTTACGATGCCGGTTTCCGGAAGTTCCAGTGTCGTATCATTGATGACATGGATCTGGTTGGCCCGGTGGCGGTTAAAGAATTTATGTACATGGTTTAACCGTATCATACTCACGCCTCCCCTCTGTATACGATCATGGCACTCTTACCGAAGATCTTGCGGGAGTAGCGTCCCGAGATCAGAAGTGACATGCCAAGCATCACGACGTAAAGGATCGCGTAGTTTTTCGGTTTCATATATTCAAAGTATGACTTGACGGTCTCCTGGATCGGATCTCCGGCAAGGATGTAGTTGTGGTTGACCAGATAGATCAGCACCATAACGATAGTGACCGCCAGGACCATGACCGTCAGAAGCTCGATCCGCAGAATGGCACTGATGTTCCCCTTGGTGGCTCCCAGTATTCGCATGGTGGAATAATAGGTATGCCGGGACCGCATGATCAGCCGTATCACGGCGTAGGCGATGAAGAACAGCACGATAAACAGCACCGCCAGCAGGATCCGGTGGAGCATCTTCTCCACCACCTCATATCCTCCGGTGATGTCAGACTTGACGTCCTTCATGGGCAGAGGCTTGAATCCCATGCTCTTGAAGGTTTCCACCGCACGGTCGGAGTAACTCTCATTCTTCAGGAATGCACTGATCTGGAAGTTCCCCTGGTCATAGAGATCTGCGAAATCATCGGGGTTGATGAATACGGCGCCCATGTAGTAGTCATAGTCGTCCTTCTTCATTCCCAGAAGGCTTTCCATATTCTCCGGCTTGAAGAGCTGGGTAATGACCAGTTTCTTCTCCGCGGTGAAATAGTGGTTCTTCACCTTGATCCCGAAATTCTGCTGTAAGGCTTTGCCCTCCTCGAAATAGCCGTAGGCATCATCTTCCGCAAGGTACACGTGGCCTTTGTCCACCTGCTCCGCAGGATAGACCATCTGCCCCGTCATGGCCGTGCCCGAAGTCTCCCCATAGGTGAAGGTGGTCCGGGACGTGGATGCCACGTTGTTGATGACGATGCGGTCGGAGAGCTTGTCAGAGATGTAGATCCGGCAGTACCCATTGCTGAGGATGCCGCTGTTGCTGGAGATCTCATCCTGCACGATGCCCACCACTTCCACTTTCTTTCCGGGGATCCGGCCGGACCCCTCGTTCATGGACATGGTCTGCATGTGGTACTTCTTGCCCAGGTAGCTCTCCCCATTCTCCTTGAGTTCCTCATAAGGCTCGGACATCTCGTCCACGCCGATGACGATCTCATGGGTCTTCTCGGGCAGCCTGCCGTAAAGAAGCTTCTTCCCCTGGAGTGACTCTGCGCTGTAGCCGGGTCCCTCCACCCAGAGGTTCTCCGTTTCCAGGTACAAAGTCCGATCCAGCGACAGATCATTTCTCACAATGTGATCTACGTTTTCGGTATTTTCTATGGCCGTGTAATCCGCCTCGGTGAAGGCGCTGCCGTCCTGCTTTTGCAGGATGATACGCTCCGGCGAGGTGTCGGCAAAGTATTGGTTATATCCCATCAGCGAATCGGTGTGCTCGGAGGACAGCATCGATGCATAGCTTCCGATCACGGCCGAACTGAGGAACATATAGATAAACAAAAGCAACAGGAACTTGGCCGGAAGGTTGAATGTATTCCGAAGTCCCAGCCGCAGGCGGGATCCCCCCGACAGACGGCTCTTCTTCTGGGCCTTCTTATCTTCCGGTTCCGGTACGAACTCCTGGAAGTATTCCGGCTGCTTCAGCTTCCGGTCCTCGATGATTCGCCCGTCCTTCATCATGATCTTCCGGGTGGCATAGGGTTCCACCTGTTCATAGTTGTGGGTGACCACGATGACCAGCTTGTCTCTGGAAAGGTCGTGAAGGATCTCCAGGACCTTGGCCGCGGACTCGCTGTCCAGATTTCCCGTGGGCTCGTCCGCCACGATGATGGGGGCGTTCTTGGCAAACGCCCTGGCGATGGCGACTCTCTGCTTCTGTCCTCCGGACAGCCGGGAGACCCGGGTCCGGGCATACTTGCGCATCCCTACCCACTCCAGGATCTTCATGATCCCGTTCTTCAGGTAGCGGCGCTTCTTTCCGTTCATCAAAAGCACCAGCTCGATGTTCTGGTAAACGGTATAGCTGTTGATCAGGTTGTAATCCTGAAAAATGTTTCCAATATATTTCTTTCTGTATTTCTCGTAATCTTCGGTACGGAACGCACTGGTATCCTGTCCGGCGACGAACATCTCTCCCTCTTCATAAGTGTCCAATCCTGAAATCACGTTAAGAAGCGTCGACTTACCGCCGCCGCTTTCACCGGTGATCACTACGAATTCACCCATATCAAGATTAAGATCCACTTTGGAGAATCCTGTGCTGACAGTGCCATTATTAGAATAGAATTTAGACACCTTCCGCATCTCGATCAGATGTGGCATGGTCTCACCTCCCAATTTACCCAAGGTGATTATATCATAAGTAAGGAAAAGATGCATCTTTTTTCTTTCTGCGAAACCTCAGGCCTTGTTATGGCAAAGATTAATGGCGGGCATGATTAACCGAATTGTTGATTTTCTTACTTTATCATGTATAATAGAATACGAACGGAGAAAAGTAATAACTTTATATTTTATAGAAAGAGGTAATTGCTATGGCAGAACTGAATTTAACCAAATACGGTATCACCGGAGCGACTGAAGTCATCCACAATCCTTCCTTCGAGTTCCTGTTCGAGGAAGAGATGAAGCCGGAGCTCACAGGCTATGACAAGGGACAGCTCACCGAGCTGGACGCTGTCAACGTCATGACCGGTATCTACACCGGACGTTCTCCTAAGGACAAGTACATCGTCATGGACGAGAACTCCAAGGACACCGTATGGTGGACCACCG
>CAMOGZ010000004.1 GCA_946614405.1 uncultured Eubacterium sp.
CGGAATGCAACGTGCAGTTCGGCGAGGGCGGCGCCGGGACCTTCTCGGACGGTAAGCTCACCTCCGGCATCCGGGATATGCGAAAGAGAAAGGTGCTGGAGGAGTTCGTGGAGGCAGGAGCGGATCCTGCCATCCTCATCGACCAGAAGCCCCATATCGGAACGGACGTGCTGCGGACGGTGGTGACGGAGATCCGCCGGAAGATCCTCCGGCTGGGAGGCGAGGTGCATTTCGGCTCCAGGCTGGAAGGCATCGGCACCCGGGAGGGCCGGCTGGAGTCCCTTGCCATCCGCACGGAAGACGGCCTGCAGACCGTACCGGCTGAGGATCTGATCCTGGGCATCGGTCACAGCGCCCGGGATACCATGAAGATGCTGAAGGAGACGGGGATGGCCATGAGCCAGAAGCCCCTGTCCATCGGTGTCCGCATCGAGCATCCCCAGAGCATCGTGGATGAAGCCCAGTACGGAGCGGCAGAGAAGGAGGACCTGCCGCCGGCCACATATAACCTGTCCTACCACTGCGAAAACGGCAGAGGTGTCTATACCTTCTGCATGTGCCCGGGAGGGGTGGTGGTGACGGCCTCCTCAGAAGAGGGGGGCGTGGTGGTCAACGGCATGAGTTACCATGACCGGGACAGCGGCACTGCAAACAGCGCCCTGCTGGTGGATGTCCATACAGAAGATTTCGGCGGAGAGGACGTTCTGGCCGGGATCGATTTTCAGAGAAAATATGAGAGGGCGGCATACCGCCTGGGGGGAGGCGGCTACAAACCGCCGAAGACCACCTGGGGAGCCTTCCGGGACGGAAGTCCGGAGGCGGAACCGGTGCTTGGGGCTCTTCCGGAGTTTGCCGTGGAGGCGATCCGGGAGGCCATGCCCAAACTGGGGCGGAAGCTTGCGGGATTTGATTCCCCGGATGCAGTCCTCACTGCGGTGGAGACCAGAAGCTCCTCACCGGTGCGGATCCATCGGGGTGAGACCCTGGAGAGCAGCATCGCCGGCGTCTATCCCGGAGGGGAAGGAGCCGGTCATGCCGGCGGGATCATGAGCTCTGCGGTGGATGGCATCCGCCTGGCAGAGCAGATCATCAGCAAATATACAGAAGAATAAAGGCAATGCAAAAGGCGGCTGTTTCCAGTCGCCTTTCAGGTTGAGAAATATTAGTGCGGTGTGGTTCTAAACATGTTTTATCGTTAAGTAAATACCGCAGCTTACGTTCTGTGTTAGATCACTCCGCTCTTTCATTATATCTTAACATTGGGTTTTGTCAATCCCGGGTCAGAATGTTTCCCGTCATCTCCGGGGGTACCGGAATGCCCATGAGGGTCAGCATGGTGGGAGCGATGTCCGCCAGTTTTCCGCCATCCTTCAGTTCCTTCGGCTCCTCGGCGATGTGGATCAGAGGCACCTGATTCAGGGAGTGAGCAGTCACTACATTTCCTTCCGGATCCAGCATTACATCAGCGTTTCCGTGGTCTGCGGTGAGCAGGATCTGACCGCCCTTGGCAAGGACGGCATCCACGATCCTTGGAACGCAGTCGTTCAGAGTCTCGATGGCCTTGATGGCGGCTTCCATGATCCCGGTGTGTCCGACCATGTCCGCATTGGCAAAGTTCAGGATGATCATATCATATTTATCTGCCTCGATCTGCTCGATGACCTGATCTGTCACCTGGTAAGCACTCATCTCCGGCTGCAGGTCATAGGTGGCGACCTTCGGAGAGGGCACCAGGATGCGGTCTTCTCCCGGGTTCGGCGCTTCCACGCCGCCGTTGAAGAAGAAGGTGACGTGAGCGTACTTCTCGGTCTCTGCGATACGCAGCTGCTTCAGTCCCAGTCCGGATACGTACTCGCCCAGGGTGTTGGAATAGGATTCCGGCGGATAGGCGATCTGAACATTGGGCATGGTGGCGTCATATTCCGTCATGCAGACATAGACCAGATCCTCGATGGCCTTCTCACGGGTGAAGCCGTCGAACTCCGGATCCACGAAGGTCCGGGTGATCTCTCTGGCACGGTCCGGGCGGAAGTTGAACATGATGACGGCGTCGCCGCTTGCCACCACGCTGGCCTCCATCCCCTCGGGGATCACGGCAGTGGGCTGTACGAACTCATCGTTCTCATCTCTGTCATAGGCCTCCTGCAGCGCCTGAGCGGCACTTGCGGCACAAAGCCCATCGGCCTTGGTGATGGTATCATAGGCTTTCTGAACGCGCTCCCAGCGTTTGTCACGGTCCATGGCCCAGTAGCGTCCTGCGATGGATGCGATGCGGCCCAGGCCGATCTCTTTCATCTTCTCTTCTAACTGGTCGATATAGATGCCGGCGCATCTTGGGGGTACGTCACGGCCGTCCAGGAAGCAGTGGACGGAGAGACTCTTCACTCCCCGGTCCTTCGCCATATCAAGAAGGGCGAATAAGTGGTCGATGTGGCTGTGAACGCCGCCGTCGGAGAGCAGGCCCCAGATGTGCAGGGTGCTGTCATTGGCGATGGCATGGTCCATAGCGGAGCACAGAGCCTCATTGCTGCGCATGCCGCCGCTCTTGGCATCGTTTCCGATGCGGCTCAGTTCCTGATAGATGATCCGGCCGGCGCCGATGTTCAGATGTCCAACCTCAGAGTTTCCCATCTGTCCTGCCGGAAGGCCCACGGCCTCACCACATGCATCGATGCGGGTGCCCGGATACTTGGCGAAGATCTCGTCCAGTTTTGGCTTATTGGCCTGGGCGATGGCGTTTCCGTAGGACTCGTCATTCATCCCGAAGCCGTCCATGATCAGTAGCATTGTCGGTTTTTTGTTATTCATATTACACCTCGTAATTTAGTGATTTTTGTTCAAATATACATTCTGATGATACCACAGCCGGCGGAAATCGGCAATGTACTTCTGGGCAATTCTTTGTTATACTGGTAACAGCAGAAACTTATTATAAATCAGGGAGAGCGATCTATGGCATGGACAGAACAACAGAAGAGAACCATCGAGGAACGGGACCGGAACATTCTGGTGGCTGCGGCGGCAGGCTCCGGAAAGACCGCTGTTTTAGTGGAGCGGATCCGCAGAATGGTGGAAGAGGAGAACATCCCCGTGGACTCCATGCTGATCGTCACCTTTACTAATGCGGCGGCCTCAGAGATGAAGGAGAAGATCCGCAGGTCTCTGAAGGAGCATGCCGCCGGAAGACCGGAGCTGAGAAAGCAGCTGGACCGGCTCAGCCGGGCCAGCATCAGCACCTTCCATAAGTTTGCCCTTTCCGTGATGCGTCAGTTCTTCTACCTCATCGACCTGGAGCCGGACTTCAGCATCTGCGATGACGCGGAGAAGACGGTGCTGGCGGAAGAGGCCATGGACGACCTCCTGGAACAGGAATTTGAAGCCGGCCGGGAGGACTTCTACCAGCTTCTGAACTGGTATGGCTCGGAGCGGAGCAATGATTCCGTCCGTACCGTGATCCAGAAGATCTACCAGCAGGTCCTGGCACTGCCGGATCCCTTCGGGACGCTGGAGCGCCGGATCTCGGAGATGGAAGTAACGGAGGAAGAGTTCCGTGAGACTTCCGTTTTTGCATCCATGCAGAAGATCATCGTCACCCGGATGCAGCGGTGCCTGGCGTTTCAGCTCAGCGCCCAGGATGTACTTCTGGATGAGGGATTCCCCGAGATGGCGGAGAAGTTCCAGCAGGATGTGGATGCCATGGAGTCCATGGTGGAGCTGGCGGAGGCCGGGAAACTGGAAGAGCTTTCCCAGGCGCTTTCAGGGTTCAAAGCCGTCCGTATGGCGGCTCCCAAGGACCTGAAGGATGCCTTCGCAGAGATCAAGCCCGCCTTCGATGCGCCCCGGAACAGGGGGAAGAAGGAACGGGATGAAGTATATAAGCAGTTCCTGAACCAGGATATTTCCCTGAAGCTTGAGGAGATCCGGAAGACCGTTCCCGTTGCCCGCACCGTTCAGCGCCTGGTGGAGGCCTACCACGTCCTCTTCCAGGAGAAGAAGAAAGAACGCAAGCTGGTGGATTTCGACGACATCGAGCATGACTGCCTCCGAATCCTGACGGATCCCGAGGCAGCGGCATTCTACCGTGAGAAATACAGCTATATCTTCATCGATGAATATCAGGACACCAGCCTTCTGCAGGAGGCCATCATCGGTAAGATCAAAAGAGAAAACAATCTGTTCATGGTGGGAGACATCAAACAGAGTATCTATAAATTCCGGCTGGCAGAGCCGGAGATCTTCCAGGAGAAATACGACCGCTACTCCCGGGAGGAGGAGAAGGACTCCATCAAGATCGACCTGAACCGGAACTTCCGGAGTAAGCCGGTGATCCTGGAGGGGATCAACGACATCTTCCGCCCGGTGATGGAAGGGTATAACGATGACGCCTGTCTGTATCCGGGCCTTCCCTATGAGGGAGAATATTCCTATCCGCCGGAGCTGAAGCTCATCGACCTGGCCTCGATGGAGGAGATGGATGAGGCGCTGCAGGATCTTCGGAAGGAGGAACTGGAGGCCCTGGCGGTCTGTGACATTATACAGGAAAATCTGGGCAAGCCCTATTACGACAGCAAGACCGGAGAACTGAAACACTTCCGGTACCGGGACATGGTGATCCTCATGCGTGCCGTGAGAGGGACCGGCTCCCGCTTCTATGAGATCATGAGAAAGAGAGGGATCCCTCTCTTCATCGACGATAACGAGGGGTACTTCGATACCATGGAGATCAATGTGTTCATGAACCTGCTCTCCGTGATCGACAACCCTTATCAGGACGTTCCCTTTATCAGCGTCCTGCGGTCGGAGATCTTCGGATTCTCCACCGACGATCTGGCCATGGTCCGGTGGTTCGCACAGGATGGCGCCTATACCGATGCATTCCGGAAAGTGGCTGCTGGTGAGACCGAGGCCCCGGAAGGCTTTGTGCTGCGGTGCCGGAAGGTACTGGCGGACCTGAGACGATGGAAGGACATGGGACGGTACCTGCCCCTTCCTGACTTTGTGTGGAAGCTGCTCCTGGAGACGGAGTATTACCTGATGATGGGCGCCATGCCCGACGGAGTGCAGAGACAGGCAAACCTCCGGGCACTGGTGGAAAAGACCGAGAAGTTCGCCCAGAAGGGACAGAGTTCCCTCTACGGATTCATCCGGTACATCGATAATGTGAAAAAGAAAAAGGTCAACATCGGCCAGGTGCGCCTCCTGGGGGAAAACGACAACGTGGTGCGGCTGATGACCATCCATAAGAGCAAAGGCCTGGAGTTCCCGCTGGTAGTGGTCTGCGGCCTGGGCCGAAAGCTCATGTACGGAAGCCGGGGCCAGAAGGTCCTCTTCCACAAAGACGTGGGCCTGGGTCTTTACCTGGAGGAGCCGGAGCGGCATCTGGAGAAGAAGACTTTGCCATACCAGGTCATCGTCAGCCGGCAGAAGCAGGAGGAGATGGAAGAACACATCCGCGTGCTCTACGTGGCCCTGACCCGTGCCCGGGAGAAGCTTTATCTCACCGGCACCGTGGACGATGCGGAGGTCTTCCTTGAGAAGCACCGGTCAGGCCCCTCTGGGGATACCAATTACCTGGCCATGCTGGATCACATGCCGGAGACCGAGGTGATCCCTGCAGAGAGCCTCAGCCTGGAGGGAGCGGCGACCCCGGAAGGACTGCTGCAGGAGAGCCCGGATGTTCCTGCGGACCTTGCGGAGACCGTGGAGCAGCGTCTCTCCTATGAGTACCGGTGGAAGGAGGCCCAGTCCCTGCGTTCTAAGTATGCGGTGAGCAGCCTGAACGCCCTGGCCCATAAGCCGGTCCTGAACCGGGAAGGGACAGAGCCGGAGGATCCGGAAGCAGAGGACCGCGGGCCAGACCGCAGCCCCGAGATGGTGAAACTGGTGGTTCCCGGATTTCTGCAGGAGGAGCATGCTTTGACCCCTGCGGAAAAGGGTAATATATATCATGGCATCATGGAACGCATCGACTTCAGCCGGGCCGAAGAGGAAGGCCTGCCCTATATACGCCGGTTCGCAGAGGAACTGGTGGAAGCCGGGGTGATCCTGGAGCCGGAGATGGAAGCGGTGGATCTGAGCAAGATCCAGGACTTCTTCCGGTCGCCCCTGGGGCGGCAGTGCACGGAAAGCTACCGGAGAGGAGAGCTCTTCCGTGAACAGAGTTTTGACCTGGTGATGGAACGGGACGGAGAGGAAATCATGGTCCAGGGAATCATCGACTGCTTCTTCCTGACGGAGGAGGGCACGGTGCTCCTGGACTATAAGACGAACCGTATCGATCCGGCGCGGTCCTTTGAAGAGGAGGCCCGCCGGCTCAGGGAAATGTACCGGACTCAGCTGGACCTGTACCGACAGGCGCTGGAGGGATCCGGACTTCCGGAGGTGTGCAGAAGCTATTTGTATCTGTTCTCTGCCGGAAGGGAAATCGAGGTGTAAGAATATGAGCAATGGACTTGTTGTGGAAGGCGGCGGAATGCGCGGCATCTTCGCGGCCGGTGTGCTGGACCGGTTCCTGGAGAAGGGGATCCGGTTCGACAACGTGATCGGTGTATCCATGGGAGCCTGCATCGCATGCAGCTACGCCACGGGGCAGAAGGGCAGAGCCTATGCCACCACCACCGATTACATCGGAAACCCGAACTACTGCAGTTTCACCAGTCTGCGGAAGACGGGGGACTTATTCAATGTTGAGTTTATCTATCATAAGATCCCGGAGGAGCTTTATCCCATCGATAATGAGGCCTTCAAGAAGAGCGGGATCCGCTTTCAGGCGGTGGTCACCAATGCGGTGACGGGGAAGGCTGAGTACCCGGAGATCCATGATATGTATGATGATATAGAGTATGTACGGGCTTCCAGCTCCCTTCCCATGCTGGCCCGGATGGTGCCCATCCGCGGCGGCGTCTATATGGACGGCGGCATTGCGGACAGCATCCCCCTTGCACAGTCCATCCGCCAGGGGAATGAGAAGACCGTGGTGGTCCTCACCCGGCCCAGGGATTATGAGAAGAATCCCGTGCAGCCTTTGATGCCCATCCTGAAGGCCCGCTACCGCAGATATCCTGCCCTGGTGGAGGCCATCCACCGCAGAAACCGGGAGTATAATAAGACCCTGGCCTATGTGAAGGAGCAGGAGGCGCTGGGGAAGGCCTTCGTCATCGCGCCAATGGGGCCCCTGAATATCGGCCGGGCGGAGATGGACCGGGATAAAATGAAGAAGGCATATGAAGAGGGCTATTTCGTAGCGGAAGGCCTGGAGCAGAAATTGTTGGAGTATCTGAATGAAGCATGAGCTTGATCTGATCCCCATCGCCCGGATCCGTTCGGCGTTTCCTGAGAAGTTCGGGATCCCCCGTCAGGCGGGGCTTGCGCCGGATCTTACCAGCCGGGTGGTGTTCGAACCGGATTACCGCCGGGAGGAGGCACTGCGGGGGATCGAGGAATATTCATATCTGTGGCTGATCTGGGGATTCTCAGAGCAGTTTGACCGCCGGAAGGAGGCGGGGTGGGACGCCACTGTGAGACCGCCCAGACTCGGGGGAAAGACCCGGGTGGGGGTCTTCGCCACCCGGTCACCCAACCGGCCCAATCCCATCGGGCTGTCCTCGGTGCGGCTTCTGGCTGTGGAGCAGGATCCTGATGAGGGAACGGTGCTGGTGGTGGCGGGAGCGGACCTGATGGACGGCACCCCCATCTACGATATCAAACCCTATATCCCTTATACCGACAGCCACCCGGATGCGGCAGGGAGCTTCGCCATGCAGCATGCCGGTGACCGCATCCAGGTCCGGTTTCCGGAGGAGCTTCTGGAGAAGATCCCGGAGGAACTTCGGGAAGGGCTGATCCAGGTCCTTGCCCAGGACCCGCGGGGCGCCTGGGAGAAGCGGCCGGGCTCTGTTTACGGGATGAAATTTCACCGGTACGATATCCGGTTTCAGGTAAATGAGAAAGAACTGTTGGTATTGGATGTCACCGAAGGTGACGCAGAGAACGTAAAATAAAGGAGAAACCATGAGCGTATTCAGTGTGATCCGGGAGGCGGCCAGTCTCCCGGGGATCTCAGTCAGGAAAGGAACCAGAGACCTTGCCAATGCAAGAAAGCGCAATTACCGGGAGTTTCAGTACGGACCGGACAAGAACCAGAGAGTGCTGGTCTATCAGCCGGAGGTGCTGAAGCATCCCCAGGTGGTGATCTTCCTCCATGGCGGAAGCTATATCCAGGGGTCCCCCGATGACCTTGGGGTGGCTGCGGACGTGTTCTGCAAAAGCGGCTACCGGTTCATGTCGGTGGGATACCGCCTGGCCCGCAAGCATCCATTCCCGTCTCAGGTGGAGGATGCCTTCCGGGGTTATGCCGTGGCGCTGAAGATCCTGGAGCTTCTGGATGAAGAGCGGGGAGTGGAGCATGTGGTCCCGCCCATCATCGTGGGAGGTCTGTCCTCGGGAGCCCACCTTGCGGCTCTTCTGGGATACAGCTGGGAGCTGTCGGAGGGCTACGGATTCGATACCACGGACATCGTGGGAGTGATCTCCCTGGCAGGCTTTGTGGACATGCGGGACACCTTCGGGAAGTACCGCAGCGGCCTGTTCAAGGGTCTCACCACTCTGCCGGACTGGGATTCCATGCGGAAGTATTCTCCCATCGACATCATCGATGAGTACGCGGAGGCCCGGTACCTGGCCATCCATGGAAGAAAAGACGGCGTGGCGCCGTACCGCAGCCAGGTGGACTTTGTGGGGAAGCTGAATGTCCTGGACGAGCAGAGACGGTCCCACATCCGCTCCGCGGAGCCTCAGCGGGAGTGGCAGTCCTGGAGCGAGACCTCGGAGGCCCAGAACGTGAAGGAGCAGGCGACGCTCTACGCCCTGAAGGGAGGCCATGTGGAGCTGACCTCGGGGATTTTCACAGGAGGAAAGAAGCAGAACCGGGCGCTGCGGGCGATCTTCCGCTGGCTGGAGCAGTTTGACCAGGCCCCGGCCAAACCGGCACATCCGGTGCTCCTGGGGGGCGACCTGGACCGCAGGACCTGGGTGGATGAAGTCTATGAAACCCAGCAGATCGATAAGGGAGAAGTGGAAGCCGGCCTGAACCGGCTGCGAGGCGACGATGAGATGGATGACACCATCCGCATCGAGAAGAAAGAAAAAGAGGGAGCAAGCCATGAGTAATTGTGGCCTGCTCCCCTTTTAACGTAGTTAATTATATATGTTCTTTCGGATCACAGAGGCGAAATTCGCCCCGGGGCGGTCCTCGTCGGACAGGTACACGATCTGGTCCTCCGAGGGGTAGATCATGCCCAGCCGGCTCTTCGCCTCTTCTTCAATGTGTCCGAGATTGTTATGTTCCTTGATCTGGACATCCAGATGCTGGATGTCTCCGATAATGTACCTGTTCTGGATCAGAAGCCGGTTGTTCTCACACTGGAGTGTGGCGCCGTAGGCGGTGGTAAGCACCAGCGCGATGGCGAACAGCCCGGCCAGGAAAACCAGAAACAGTACCCTCCTGTCACTCTTTCTCATAGATTCTTCAGCCCCAGCTTGTTTAACTTATAGTTCAGTGTCTGTTTACTCATGCCGAAGTGTTCGGCGATTTCTTTCTTGGAGTCAAAACGCTCTAGCTGTGAACGGAGGAACTGTCGCTCCATGGCGATAAGGTTCTCCTGATAGGTAAGGGTATCATCATAGGCGAAGGCCCCGGCACCTTCTGCTTCTGCAGGGGTCTGCGCTTCTGTTTCAGCGCCTGTGCCCCGGATCTCCTGAGGCAGGTGCTCCGGGCCGATGATGGTCCCTGTGGTCAGATTAAAGGCTCCTTCTATGACGCTGCGAAGCTCACGGACATTTCCGGGCCAGTCGTACCGGGTGAGCAGCTCCGTTGCCTCAACGGTGAGTCCGGTGATCTTCCGCCCCAGGATCCGGTCAAAACCGGAGATGTAGTATTCCGCCAGGGCGGGGATGTCCTGCCTGCGCTCCCGCAGGGGAAGCATATGGAGCACGTTCACGCTGAGAAGGTAGAGTAGTTCGTCCCGGATCTCCGCAGTCCGGGTGGATGCGATGATCCGCGGAAGGCTCTCCGCCTCCTGCTCCAGGAGATGGGCAAGTCTTGCCTGCTCCTCGGCGGAGGTCTCCTCCACATTCTCCAGGAACAAAGTCCCACTGTCTTGTTTTCTCAGAAGGTCGGACGGCTGCTCATCGGGCCGGGCCGCACAGTGGAATACGACAAAAGGACCCCTGCTGTGCTTCCCTTCCTCGTGGATGGCACGGGCCGCCAGATCTTTGCCTGTTCCGGACTCCCCGATGATCAGTACCGGAGATTCTGCAGATGCGATCTGCAGGATCGTCTTCTTGACAGACAGCATATATGGATCTTGTGTGATCATCTCATCAATAATGCGATCCATAGCAACCATTCCTGATCCGTGAGTAAAGTATTATTTGACAAAAACATTTTACCAGTAAAAATTTATTTCTGCAAGGGTAAAAATAATTTTTACTACGGCGGGAGGCCCTTGAAATGACATAAACCCGGGCGGCTGGGGATAGAAACACACAAAAAACACAATATTTTGTGCGCAGGGCTATTGAATAATACGATATATATGGTACAATAAGTCATGTGAAATCAGTAAATGCAACAACCGGGTGAGTTCCGCATCCAGAATCAACGGAACGCATCATAAGGAATTACAAGGGAGGAAGAGAAAGATGACCATTAACAGTCCACAGAGCATGTCCAGAGAAGAAGTACAGAACTACGTTGATTACATTCAGGGTAAATACAACCGCAAGATCAATACACTGTCCATCGAGCTGGACGAGAAGGATCCGGAGTATGTAGGCCTGACCTACACACTGGCCGACGTACCATTTGAACGCATCCGCCGCATCACCGGATACCTGGTAGGGACCATGGACCAGTGGAATGACGCCAAGACCGCTGAGGAAGCTGACCGTGTCAAGCACGGCATCGGCAGCGGATTCGAGACACTGGACTAAGAGAATAGGGTAGAAAGCGAGGGCTGCCTGCGGGCAGCCCTCTTATATTGTATGGGATGCTCTGCGGTGTCGTGGCCCGGGCCGAAGTGAACGTTGTGTTTTAAAACTAGAAAATGTGCAAATATTTCGGCATCTTTTCTGAAATTATTGGAAGTCTGACACAAAATTAACGAATTAATTTTGTTGTGTGAAACAAATATTTAGACTTGCCTTAATCTTATTTACAAGGTATAATGTTATACGAGGGGAATAGGCGAAATATTTATTTTATTTGGAAAGAAAAGATAACCGATTTAGACAGAGGAGGTGAGCAAAGTGTTTGTCGATGAACTGTCCAAGATCATTGCCAGTGAAGAGAAGGCGGATGAGATTCAGAAATCCGCTAAGGCAGAGTCCAGAAACAACCTGGAGGACGCCAGAGCTCGTGCGGCGAAGATCATTGAAGACGCAGAAGGCAAAGCGAGAGACATTTACAGCTCGTTGATCGCTGAGGGCGATCAGACATCGGATCAAGAGTATTCGAGCTATTTGAAACAAACGGAGAAAGACAGTAGTCAGCTGATGGGCCAGGCCGAGGATCGGAAGAACAAGGCTGTGGACCTCATCGCAGAAAGGATAGTGAACCTAAGTGTCGATCGTTAAAATGAAGAAGCTCGCTGTTGTCGGACTGGATACAGCGAAGGAAGATCTCATTTCCAGGCTCATGAATCTGGAGGCCGTCCAGATCAATGACGTGAGCAGCAAACTGAGTGATGAGACCTGGGCGAAGATCGGTACACGGGACGGTGACGACGACAAGGCAGTGTCGCTGGACGCCTATGTCAACCGCATAGGAATTGCCATAGAGACACTGGAGGCGGTGAATACGGCGAAGAAGCCGTTATTCTTTACCCGCCGGGAGGTCGGTGTGAAGGAGTTCGAGCACATTATGGAGCGCCGGGAGGAAATCGGCAAGAACGTGGAATACGTTCTCGGCCTGAACGACCAGCTCCATAGTCTGCAGGAGAAGATCAACCGACATAACACGGACCTTACCATGCTCGGACCGTGGCTTGATTACGATCTGCCCCTGGATCTGACAGAGACCCGGTGCACAGATATCGACCTTGGTATCGTACCGGTGACTGTAGACTTCCAGGAACTGCATGATGCAGTACATGAAGAAAATGAAAATACAATAATGAGGGAAATTAACCGCGACCGGGAAATGATCTACCTTGTGATCATCTCCACCAAGCGGGACGTCGACCACGGCATCATTTCCTTCCTGAAGCAATGGGGTTATACCCCGATGCCCTTTGAAGGATTCAAGGGGACGGCCAAAGAAAATAAAGAACGCATTGAAGGCGAGATCCGCGAGATGGAGAAGCAGTGTGACACACTCCGGGCGGAGATCGCCAAGCATGAGGATCTCCTGCCGGATATCCAGTGCCTGCAGGATGCTCTGGTCATGGAACGTGACCGTGAGAGACTGAAGTCCAGCTTCCTGAAGACCAAGCGCACCTTCTGTCTGGAGGGCTGGGTTCCGGAACCGGTGACCAAACAGGTGACCAAGATCCTGGAAGATACCGGATGCTATTATGAGTTCAGCGATCCGGAGGAGGGGGAAGAGATCCCGGTACTGCTGCGCACCAGCAGCTTTGCCAATCCGTTCACTGCGGTAACAGAGATGTACGCACTGCCGGATTACAAGGGATTCGATCCCACCAACATCTTCTCCATCTTCTATGCATTCTTCTTCGGACTGATGCTCAGTGACGCAGGATACGGACTGGTACTGTTCCTGGTCTGCTACTTCATCCTGAAGAAGTACCCCCTGGAGGGAACCATGCGGAAGATGTTCCGGATGTTCGAGATATGCGGATTGTTCACCATATTCTGGGGCGTCATGTTCGGAGGCTATTTCGGCGATCTTGCCGAGGTCTGGGCCAGCACGGTATTCGGTGTGACCATCGATATCAAGCCGCTGTGGTTCGACCCCATGGAAGATCCCACCAAGCTCCTGATCTTCTCACTGATCCTGGGCGTCATCCATCTGTTCGTCGCCATGGGAATCGATATGTACATGAAGATCCGTGACGGACATGTGGCAGATGCCATTCTGGACCAGGTACCCTGGTATATGGTAGTGACCGGAGCAGCCTGCTGGCTGGGCGGAAGCGCCATCTCACCGGCACTGACCACCCCGGGCAAGTTCCTGTTCATCGGAGGAATGATCATCGTTCTCCTGACGGCAGGACGCCATGCGCCTACCATCATGGGTAAGGTCACGGGAGGACTTTCCGGAGTATACGGCATCACCGGCTGGATCTCCGATATCCTGTCCTATGCGAGACTCCTCGCACTGGGACTTGCCACCGGCGTCATCGCCAGCGTCGTCAACCTGCTGGGTTCCATGGTGGGAACCGGAGTCAAGGGGGCCATCGCACTGATCATCATCGGCATCTTCGGCCATGTGTTCAGTATGGCGATCAACGTCCTGGGAGCGTTCGTACATACGAGCCGTCTGCAGTACGTTGAATTCTTTGGAAAATTCTATGAGGACGGCGGAGAACCATTCCGTCCGTTTATCAGAGATACGAAATACGTAAAATTTGATGACACGAAATAATCGTTTTAGGGAGGTAAAACAATGATTAGTGGTAATGCACTTGCTCTGCTGGGAGCAGCAATCGCTTCACTTGCTGGAATCGGAAGTGGTATGGGAGTCGGTATCGCCGGACAGGCTGCTGCCGGAGTACTGGCCGAGGATCCGAAGAAATTCGGTAAGACCCTTCTGCTGCAGGCTCTGCCTGGTACCCAGGGAATCTACGGTCTGCTGATGACATTCCTGATCTTCGTCAGAGTAGGATTCTTCAGCGGCAACATGGATCTGACCATGGACCAGGGATGGTTCGTACTGGCATCCGGTATTCCAATCGGTCTGATCGGTGTTTGGTCCGGTATCGGACAGGGTAAAGCGGCTGCTGCCGGAATCATGCTGATGGGTAAGAGACCGGATCAGATGGCAAAGGGTATCATCTACGCAGCAATGGTAGAGACCTATGCGATCTTCGGACTGCTGATCTCCATCCTGATTCTGTTCAACGCAGGACTTTAATTTACAGACAAAGGACGGTCTACGATGAGTATTGAAAAAATTACTTCTAAGATAGAAGGAGACGCACAGGCTGCGGCCGATGTGATCATCGGAGAGTCGAAAAGAGCAGCCTGGGATATCGTTCAGCAGGCAGAGAAGAAAGCCAAAGAGATCGTGGAGAAGGCCGAGAAGAAAGGTGCCGTGGACCGCGATAAGGCAGTTCTTTCCCGCAAAGCAGTTGCCGTCATCGACGGTAAGAATGTCACTCTGTCCTACAAACAGAAACTGATCGATCAGTGCTTCGATGAGGCAGTGGATAAGGTCACTTCCATGGAGAAGGGTGAGTATCTGAATTTCCTCACAGGCCTGGTGAAGAGTGCCGGCGTCAGCACCGGAGAGATCATCCTCTCCAAGAAGGATGCTGAACTGAGTGAAGAACTGATCAAGAAGCTGAATGACGAGATCCCGAATGGTAAATTTGTACAGTCGAAGGAGACCAAGGACATTAAGGGCGGCGTCATGGTTGCCAATGGAAACAGCTACTATAACGCATCTCTGGATGCGATCGTCAGCGAGATCCGTGATCAGATGACCGCAGAAGTCGCAGATGTTCTCTTCGGCGGTGAGGAGAATTGATATGGGAGATTTGACGATAAGATCAAACGATGATTATGCATTTGCGGATGCGTTCATCGGATGCTATGTCAGCAGGCTGATGAAGATGCCGGATCTGATCAGACTGGCAAACTGCAGCGATCTGACGGCAGCACAGACCATTCTCCAGGAGTTCGGTTACAGTGAGACCAAGGGTCTGGAAGATGATGACATCGAGTGGTTCATCCGTCACGAACAGACCAAACTCTATGAGATGATCTACCATGGGCTTCCCGGAAGAGAAGAACTGGCTCCGTTCCTGTATCCGTTCGACTATCATAATGTCAAGGTATGCCTGAAGTCCGAGCTTCTCGGGGTAACGCCCAGTGAGAACGTTCTCATCTCCACCGGTGAGATCGACTGGAAGATGGTCGTCGCCATGATCCGCGACAGAAACTACGCTGTGATGCGGCCCACCATGAGAGACGCCGTTCAGGAAGCGCTGGATGTCTACGGCAGAACGGGTGACCCCCAGGAGATCGATATCATCCTGGACAGAGCCTGCTATAAGGATATGACACTGGGCGCCAAGGAAGCGGATTCCCAGTTCCTCATAGACTTCCTCAAGCTGGACATCGACATTCTGAATCTGAAGTCCTTTGCCCGGCTGAAGAACATCGGCAAGCCCTGGTCCTTCTTCCGCAAGGTATTCCTGGAAGACGGATCCATCCCGGAGGAATTCTTTATTTCCTGTTACGAGGACAGCCTGCCCCAGGTCGGGGAGAAGCTGGTCCATCCGGGACTGAAGGAAGCTATGATCGAAGGTGGACGGAAGCTGGCTGAGACCGGATCCTTCACCCTGCTGGAGAAGATGCTGGATGATACCCTGATGGATCATAACCGCAAGGCGCTGTATGTGATGGAGGGTATCGAGCCAATAGCCGGATACTGGTATGCGAAGGAGCAGGAGATCGATAATGTCCGGATCATCCTGAACGGGATCCTGATCAAGATGGACCCGGATGATATCATCCCGTTCCTGGGCAAGACCTATACAGAATAATGGAGAGATCAAATGTATAAGATTGGAGTAATCGGAGACAGAGAATCTGTGGTAGGATTCCGTGCTGTGGGACTGTATGTCCACACCACCGATAATCCGCAGACCGCCCGCAAGCTGATCCGCAAGCTGGCGGAAGAAGATTACGCGATTATCTATATCACGGAAGCTCTCGCCGCCGAAAACGTAAAAGAAATCGACCGATACAAGGATTCGCGGCTGCCGGCCATCATCCCCATCCCCAATAAGGAGGGCCCGGATGGTTCCGGTATGCGGAACGTGAAGGAAGCGGTCAAGAGAGCTGTCGGAGCGGATATACTGTTTGGAGGAAACGATTAATGAGTCAAGGTAAGATTGTAAAGGTCTCAGGCCCGCTTGTAGTAGCCTCGGGTATGGAAGAGGCCGATATGTACGACGTTGTCCGTGTCGGTGATCTCGGACTGATCGGTGAGATCATTGAGATGAGAGAGGACATGGCATCGGTTCAGGTTTACGAGGATACAGCAGGACTTGGACCGGGGGCACCGGTTGTGACTACGGGAGCACAGCTTTCTGTAGAACTGGGGCCTGGATTGATTGAAAACATTTACGACGGAATTCAGAGACCGCTGGAGGTCATGCACGAGCTGTATGGTAACAGCATCACCCGTGGAGTAGACGCCCCGGCTCTGGACCGCAAGAAGAAATGGCACTTTGTGGCACAGGTGTCCGCCGGTGATGAAGTCGAAGCCGGTGACGTCATTGGTACCGTACAGGAGACCGTGGTCGTGGAACAGCGCATCATGGTTCCCTATGGTATCAGCGGCAAAGTCATCTCCATCGAGACCGGTGATTTCACCGTCGATGAGACAGTGTGCAAAGTCCAGAAGGAAGACGGAAGCATCGAAGAGCTGACCATGATGCAGAAGTGGCCTGTCCGTGTAGCCAGACCGTATAAGGAAAAGCTCATGCCGGATATGCCGCTGGTAACCGGTCAGCGAGTCATCGATACATTCTTCCCCATCGCCAAGGGTGGTGTGGCAGCCGTACCGGGACCATTCGGATCCGGTAAGACCGTTGTACAGCATCAGCTGGCGAAGTGGGCGGACGCCGACGTCGTAGTTTACATCGGATGCGGCGAGCGTGGAAACGAGATGACCGACGTACTGAACGAGTTCCCGGAACTGAAGGACCCACGCAGTGGAGAGTCCCTGATGAAGAGAACCGTACTGATCGCCAACACATCCGATATGCCGGTAGCAGCCCGAGAGGCTTCCATTTACACCGGTATCACCATTGCAGAATACTTCCGTGACATGGGTTATTCCGTGGCACTGATGGCAGACTCCACATCCCGTTGGGCTGAGGCCCTCCGTGAGATGTCCGGACGTCTGGAGGAAATGCCGGGTGAAGAAGGATATCCTGCATACCTGGCATCCCGTCTGGCTCAGTTCTATGAGAGAGCAGGCCGTACCGTATCCCTGGGTAAGAAAGGACGCCCCGGCGCACTGTCCGCCATCGGCGCCGTATCTCCTCCGGGCGGAGACATTTCCGAGCCGGTATCCCAGGCGACCCTCCGTATCGTCAAGGTATTCTGGTCCCTGGATGCAGAGCTTGCCCATGCAAGACACTTCCCGGCCATCAACTGGCTGAACAGTTATTCTTTGTACCTGGACCGTCTCGCTCCGTGGTATGAGGAGAACGTGAACAAAGAATTCCCGCAGCTGCGTGCGGATGCACTGAGACTGCTGCAGGAAGAAGCAGAGCTGCAGGAAGTCGTACAGCTGGTCGGTGTGGACGCACTGTCCTTCGAAGACCGTATGAAGCTGGAAGCTTCCAAGATGATCCGCGAGGACTATCTGCATCAGAACGCATTCCACGACGTAGATACCTACGCTTCCATGGAGAAGCAGTATCTGCTGATGAAGATGATCATGTACTACTACAATGAGGCAAGAGATGCCGTAGGCAAGGGCGCAAGCTTCAACCGCCTGGCAGGCCTGCCGGTACGTGAGACCATCGGACGTTTCAAATACGTCGAGGAAAAAGAAATTCAGAAAGCCTATGAAAACGTTACTCAGGAGATCCATCAGGAGATCCAGGAGCTGATCCGTGAGGGGGGCGAGGACGAATGATCAGAGAATATAAAACAATATCAGAAGTAACCGGCCCTTTGATGCTGGTCAAGGACGTAGAAGGCGTCACTTATGACGAACTGGGTGAGATCACCCTTCCGAACGGCGAGAAGAGACTTTGCCGTGTTCTGGAGATCAACGGAAGTGACGCGCTGGTACAGCTCTTTGAGAGTTCTGCCGGAATCAACCTGAAGGAAAGTACCGTCCGTTTCTACGGAACCGGAACGGAGCTGGCCGTGGCACCGGAGATGCTGGGCCGTGTATTCGACGGAATGGGACGTCCCGCTGACGGCGGCCCGAACATTATCGCCGAGAAGAAGCTGAACATCAACGGTCTGCCCATGAACCCGGCTGCCCGTGACTACCCGGCTGAGTTCATTCAGACCGGCGTATCCGCCATCGATGGACTGAACACCCTGGTTCGTGGACAGAAGCTGCCGATCTTCTCCGGAAGTGGTCTTCCCCACGCAGAGCTGGCTGCGCAGATCGCCAGACAGGCTAAGGTACTGGGAGACGGCTGAAGCAACTTCGCTGTTGTATTCGCCGCCATCGGTATCACCTACGAGGAAGCGGACTTCTTCGCATCGGACTTCCGCCGCACAGGAGCCATCGACCGTACCGTCATGTTCCTGAACCTGGCCAACGACCCTGCGGTAGAACGTATCGCGACCCCGAAGATGGCACTGACCGCTGCAGAATACCTTGCTTTCGAGCAGGATATGCACGTACTGGTCATCATGACCGATATCACTAACTATGCTGAGGCGCTGCGTGAGGTATCCGCCGCACGTAAGGAAGTACCGGGCAGAAGAGGTTATCCGGGCTACCTGTACACCGACCTTGCGACGATGTATGAGAGAGCCGGACGTCAGAAGGGCAAGAAGGGTTCCATCACTCTGATCCCGATCCTGACTATGCCTGAGGATGACATCACTCACCCGATCCCGGACCTGACCGGATACATCACAGAGGGTCAGATCATAC
>CAMOGZ010000005.1 GCA_946614405.1 uncultured Eubacterium sp.
TCCCGCTCCCCGTGGTCGCCGCCCTGCCAGACGGGGCCCACCGTGTGGATGATGTATTTCGCATCCAAAGCAAAGGCCGGGGTCGCCGCAGCCTGCACCCGAAGCATGGGCCCGATCTTGGCCCGCTCCGCCAGCAGATCGTCCCAGCCGGCGGCCTGGTATATTGCATAGTCCGTGCCGGCACCCACCGCCACTTCCGGATTGGCAGTGTTGACGATGGCATCCGCCCGGACCTTGGTTATGTCGTTTCTGATGATTTCTAGTGGCATAGAATAATCCTCCTGTTTCCAAGAGGATTATATAACGAATATTCATTTTAGGCAAATCCGCCCCCTTCGGCTCATCCCTTCCCGGAGAAGGTGAAAATGGCCGAAGAAAGCTGCCTGATATAGGGATCTGCTTCATCAGAGAATACTTCCTGAGGAGTCCCGATCCCCTTGATCTGGCCTGCCTGCATCACCATCACCCGGTCTGATACCTTCCTTGCCACTGAAAGGTCATGAGTAATGAAGAGGATCGACAGGGCGTGCCGCTCCTTCATCTTCAGGATCAGATTCAGGATCTGATTCTGGATCGAGACATCCAGCGCGGAGATGATCTCATCCGCGATCAGGATCTCCGGATCCACGATGAGTGCCCGGGCAATGGAGATCCTCTGAAGCTGGCCGCCGGAAAACTCTCCGGGATATTTGGAAAGGCAATTGCCCGGCAGGCCACATTCCTCCAGGATCCCCAATACTTTATCCTTTCTGGATCCGGAATCCAGATTCGGGTGCCATATTTTCAAAGGCTCCTCCAGGAGGCTTTGTACCCGCATGGCTGGATCCAGGCAATCAAAAGGATTCTGATACACCATCTGGATCCTTCGTCGGTTCTCCCGGAAAGCCGCTTCTGACAGCCCCTGGACTTCCTTGCCTTCCAGCAGGATCCTGCCGGAAGTAGGAGAGATCAGGTGCATCAGCATCCTTGCCAGGGTCGACTTGCCGCAGCCGGATTCCCCAAGCAGTCCCAGGAGCTCCCCGCGGCGCAGACCGAAGCTGACGTTATTCACAGCAGTGAAATCAGGGCCTCTTCCCATCAGCCCCTGACGGGCGCCGGGGAAGATCTTGATCAGGCCTTCTGCCTCGATAATCATCTCACTCATGATACACCTCATCCTCCCCCATGATCTTCATGGTCTCTGCCACCAGCTGCCGTGTGTATTCTTCTTTCCCGTGATAGAACAGTTCGTCCGTTTCTCCCTGCTCCACGATACAGCCATCTTTCATGATAATGATATGGTCGCACATGTACTGCAGGATCCCCAGATTGTGACTGATGAACAGCAGGGTCCACTGTCGCTCCTCCAATAATCTGCGGATGAATTCAATGGTGTTCCTCTGGGAAATGGCATCCAGTGATGTGGTTGGCTCATCTGCGATCAGGATCCTTGCCCGGGATTCCAGCGCCATGGCTATGGCGATACGCTGACGCATTCCTCCGGATAACTGATCCGGAAAATGCTGAAGCGTCTCCTGTCCTCCGCGGATCCCGAATATGTCCATCTGCTCCAGGAGGTGCTCCATCCGCTCTGACTCTGAAAGGTCCGGGCGATGCAGCATGACAGTCTCACCCCACTGCTTGATGATCCGCTCGTTGGGATTCAGAGCATTGATCGAATCCTGAAATATGATGGCGATCTGCTCCGCAATGAACTTCCTGCGGCTCCGGTACGGCATCTGAAGCAGATCCTGCCAGCCTCCGTCATCGCTTCGGAACAGGATCTTCCCCTCATACTCTGTGCTTCCGGCCGGGAGCAGGGCCGTCATTGCCTTCATGGTCATGCTTTTGCCGGCCCCGGATTCTCCTGCGATAGCCCAGCGCTCTCCTTCACAGACCACAAAGGATACATCCTTCAGCACCGAAAACCGTTTGCTTCCATTCTTTATCGTTACACTGAGGTTCTCTACCCTCAGGATCTCTCTTTTCTCAGTCATAGATCGTCAGCTCCGTTTCCTTGATTCTGCTGTCATCAAAGGCAAAGTGGAAGAACAAAGCCAGGAGACAGACTGCAATGATCGGGCAGATGACCAGCCTTGGATAGGTCAGGATATACACCCGGTACTGATACAGCAATGTTCCCCAGTCCGGGTTAGTAACATCCGTTCCCAGCCCAATAAAGGCGAGTCCTGCGTACTGCAGAACGACAGAACTTGCATTGTTCCCCAGGTACACCAGCAGCTGCCGGACGATGTTCGGGAAAACGTGAAGAAACAGGATCGTCCGCTTCTGCAGGCCGATGGTGATCTCTGCGCTGATAAAGTCCTTTTCCTTGATCCCTGCGGTCAGGCCATCCGAAAGGTTGATATACTGCCCCAGGTTTCCGATGCCGAAGATGACACCTGCCATAGGCGCAGAAAACCCGAACAAAGCCGAGAAGATCAGGGCCATGATCAGTGACGGTATGACTGTGACAAAGTCCGCAATAAACTGGATCACCGTCTTCGCCAGTCCTCCTTCATATGCACCGATCATTCCCAGGAGAGTGCCCCCTGTAAAAGAGATCGCCGTTGCCAGGAACACTACGATCAGTGTTCTTTGTCCTCCGGTGACCATCAGTGCGAACAGGTCCCTTCCGAGGTTGTCTGTACCCAGCCAGTGCTCACCGCTGCAGCCCTGATATGTATTCAAGAGGTCGGTCAGCTTGACATTCTGATGCGGGACCAGGAACAGAAAGAGCACGAAGAGAAGGAAGATCCCCCAAAGTATGTATTTCTTTTTCATGCGTCCCTCCTTGCTCCCAGCATCTGCAGTACCAGGTTCAGGATCATATGGACGAAGAACATCCAGATGACCACTACCAGAATATATGTCTGCAGGATCGAGTAATCACGGCTGTCCATGGCGGACACCAGCATTGTCGATAATCCGGGGATAGCGAAAGCAAACTCCAGCACGGTGCTTCCGCCAAATACCCCGGCAAAGCGGGTGATCACGGCAGAAACGAGACTCGCCAGAGGCGGTTTGTATGCATGTTTCCACAGGACGGTCTTGGGTTCAAACCCTCTGGATACCATGAACTTTACATAGCTCTTTCCCATCTCCTCCCGGAACGCAGATCGTACCACTCGCGACAGACCACCGAGGCTGTATATTGCCGTCAGCAGGATCGCTGCAATGATGGAATACCTTCCGTCTCCGGTAAAAAAGCTGGCGATGCCAAGCCGCACTCCGAATGCATTAATGATCAGGATGGATACAATGAACATCGGAATGCTCTGGCAGAAGATGGTCATGGCCGTCGTCAGCCGGTCACATAATCCACTGCGGTTAAGCGCTGCCCGGTATCCCAGGAAGAACGCAAAGAATGCCCCCATCAGAATACCGATGATCCCGATGGAAAAAGAATATGGCATCTTTGCCAGGAATCGCTCCCGTATATTCTCTCCGGAAACCAGAGAAACGCCCCAGTCGCCCCGGAGGAAATTCCCGATCCACTCCACATACTGGATTGGCAGCGGATCGTCCAGGCCCATCTTTTCCTCCACGTATGCAATGTTTTCCTCAGTATGAGGAAGATGATAAGCATCCAGCCATTTATCCACTGGAGTGCTCGGCATCATTCGAACTGCTGCAAAAATCAGAACAGAGGTCACGAAAAATATGATGAGCCATTTGATCAGAAATAGAATTGCATTTTTCATGATTCGTACCATTTATAAAATACCGGCGGGGCTGAACGGCCCCACCGGTTTCGCTGCTTAGTCAGATCAAAGTCCTAATTCTGCATTAACGGTGTAGTAATCTCCACAATATGGTTCATAGTTTGCAACGCGCTCAGAAAGGGCAACGTGCCACTGCGGGTCGACCATATAGATGATCGGCAGTTCTTCTGCGACGATCTTCTGGATATCCTTGGAGAGCTGATCTCTGTCTGCTCCAGGTTCGGTCTCTCCCATCTTCTTCAGCAGATCATTGATCTTGTCGTTATTGTAACCTGCATAGTTTCTGCTACCGCCTTCAGCAAGAGCCATGTTCAGGAACGCAGAAGGTTCTCCGGAAGGTGCAGTGTGCTGTGCATAGAATACCAGGTCATAATCGCCGCCTTCCAGGGATGCATTGATATCATCTACGATATCGGTCTTGCTCTCGATACCGGCCTCAGTCAGCTCAGATGCGGACAGCTGCATCAGGATCGGCAGGTCTGCTCTTGCAGAATAGGTGACCATATGGATGGACAGTTTCTTTCCGTCCTTCTCATAGATCCCATCCGCATTCTTAGAATATCCTGCTCCTTCCAGGAGCTTAGCTGCTTCTGCTGCATCTGTCTTTTCCTCAACGTCTCCTGCAAAGGAATAGTACTGTGCAAAGATACCATTGGCCACACGACCGGCCTTCAGTGCAGTGACCATATCCTCACGATTCAGGATCAGGTTGATAGCCTTACGTACATTGACGTCTGCCATCGGGCCCTTCTTGACATTGGTGAAACCAAAGTACTGATATCCGGCATCAAAATCCTTGACGGTGAATCCTTCACCCTTCAGGGTTTCAGCAACTTCCGGCGTCAGACCGAACATCAGGTCGATCTCCTTGGCTTCAAACGCCTGCTGCATAGCTGCAGCGTCACTGAATACCTTCAGAGTCACGTCAGAACGCTGCTCAGCGCGGTCATCATAGTACGGATTCGGCTCCATTTCCAGGGAAACCTCAGAATCCAGTTTCTTTACCATGTACGGACCAGTGTAGATGAAATCTCCGTCCACTTCTTTAAATACGACATTGCACCACTCTGCCAGGAGAGAGTCCATAACAGGTGTCGGACGCTCCGTCACGATGGTCAGGGTGCCATCATCTTCTGCAGTAAACTTCACTACGCCTGCAGTGCCATTTGCCATTTCATTATTCTTCTGCAGGTAGTTCATGCAGTCCGCCAGTGCTTTCGCATCGCAGTCAGATCCATCACTGAACTTGACAGCATTGGTCAGTTCTGCCTTCCAGGTCAGGTCATCCTTTCTCTCCAGCTTGCTGACAAATCGTGAAACAAGGTTACCTTCTGCATCCTGCATGTAGATCCCTTCACTGATTCCGTGAGATGTCAGATCCCATGCACTGTCGACCGGATTGGTGTTACCGGCAACATAACTGCATCCGATCACGATCGGACCATCTGCGGTTGCCTCCTCAGATGCGCCGCCATTGTCGCTGCCTCCGCAGCCTGCCAGGATCATCGCCAGCGCAATGATACCAGTCAGTACTAAAACTAATCTTTTCTTCATACGGTCTCCTTTCCGTTCTTTCATTGACTGCACTTCTGCATATCCGGCCCGGCAAATAAAAAACCTCTACCGGTTATGCCTCCGATAGCCAATGTTTCTTCTGAACGGCTTCCGTCTTCTGACTCAGGATCATTCTACTTACCGCCCTTCTCAGGATGCTCCCATCCCAATGGTCATTGCGGTTTTCGTCCCCTATTACAGCAGGGATAAACTGTGCCGGGATCGAACCGGACTTCCACAGCCAATAGTGACTGTAAGAAAGTCGTTCAAATGTATTATTGCTAGAACAATAATATCAAACTACCACTTTGACGTCAAGTATATTATACGCTATGACGTCCTCCATCTATTCCGTGCCGTTTTCAAGACAGTTCCTTTGACCCGGCTCAAGGCATCCATTTCGTCTGGGAAAATGACTTGTCCCTGCAAGTGTTTTTCCCATTTTTTCGGAAAAACAAAGCCCATCTGCCTGCTTTTTCCCACGCGTTTTTCGGAATAGAAAAAGAGCCCTCACAAAGGGCTCTTCTTACAGTCTCTACATCTCCAGCACATGGGCGGGATGGCCGATGTCTTCCAGGAATCGCAGGAGATCCGGGGTATCGATGAATACGGTCATCTCATTGGTGTTTGGATGGAAGCTCATGCGCTTCTCATCCAGGATGGCTTTCTCGATGTAGACTTGTACGTCGTGGTCGTCATTGTTCAGAAGACCGAATGGCGATACTACACCCGGTGGGAGCTTCAGTTTATCAAAGAGACTGTCTGCAGAAGCCATTTTGATCTGCTTTGTGCCGGCGGCCTCCCCGAAGCCTTTCATATCCATGCGGGTGTCCTCATCCAGGATCACCAGAAACCACGCTGTCTTTTTCTTGTTGGTGAGAAACATGGTCTTGGTACGCACGCCATCGATCCCCACGATGAAGGAATCCGCCTGCTCCGTGGTGAGTGCGGGCTCGTGCTCAACCGTCTCAATCACGATCCCCAAAGAATCCAACTTCCCTTTCACTTGTTCATATGCTTCCTTCTTATTCATAATATATCCTCCAAAGCGGAAAACGCCCCTCGGCTTGAGGGGCGTCATAAATCACGATATTAATACAGCTTGGAGCCTGCGGGAATGTCGCCGTCCAGCATGATGAAGTCCAGTTCTTCTTTGCCTTCATAATCGTAGATCATGGAGCAGAGCATTCCGTTGGACTCGATGCCCATCATCTTACGCGGCGGCAGGTTGGTGATGGCCAGAGCGGTCTTGCCCACCAGTTCCTGTGGCTCATACCATGGGTGAATGCCGCTGAGGATGATGCGGTCGGTGCCGGAGCCGTCGTTGCAGACGAACTTCAGCAGCTTGTCGCTCTTTGGAACGGCTTCGCACTCTTTGATTTTCACTGCACGGAAGTCAGACTTGCTGAAGGTCTCGAAGTCCACCAGTTCCTCAAACAGCGGCTCGACCTTGACCTTGGACAGGTCGATCTCCTTCTTCTCGTGGATGACCTTTCCTTCTGGCTTCATGGTCGGGAACAGAATGATGTCACGGATACTCTGGGAGTTGGTGATCAGCATGATTACTCTGTCGACGCCGACGCCCAGTCCACCTGTCGGAGGCAGACCAACTTCGATGGCATTGACGAAGTCCAGATCCATCGGGTGAGCCTCATCATCGATTCCGGCGTTCAGCTCAGCCTGCTGCTCTGCGAAACGCTCATACTGGTCGATGGGGTCGTTCAGCTCGGAGAATGCATTGGCGATCTCCCAACCGTTGATGTATGCTTCGAAACGTCTGGTGATTCTCGGATCTTCCGGATCTCTCTTGGCCAGCGGGGAAACCTCAACCGGGTGGCCAACGACGAACACCGGTCCGTCCAGATAGCCCGGTACGTCCTCGCAGTACTCTTCGAAGAACTCTGCGATGAGTTTACCGCGGTTGCCCAGAGCCTTTGCCTCTTCCTCATCCATGCCGTACTCGATGGCTGCAGCAACTGCTTCCTCATCTGTCTCGATCTTGTTGAAGTCGACACCGGTGATCTCCTTGACGGCATCAGTCATGTTCAGACGTCTCCATGGCGGAGTCACGTCAAACTCCTTGCCCTGATAGTTCAGGATCGGAGTTCCGTTGACTGCCATCTGAGCCTTATATACCAGCTGCTCGGTAACGTCCATGGTATTCTCCATGTTTCCGTAAGCCATGTAACACTCCATGGAAGTGAATTCCGGATTGTGGTTGCGGTCCATGCCCTCGTTACGGAACATCTTGCCCATCTCATAGACACGGTCCAGCCCGCCGACGATCAGTCTCTTCAGATAGAGCTCGTTGGCGATACGCATGTGCAGCGTCATGTTCAGTGTGTTATGGTGTGTGGAGAATGGTCTGGCATTGGCTCCGCCTGCGATCGGAGTCAGGATCGGAGTCTCAACTTCCATATAACCATAGTCTTCCTCCAGAACTCTCTTCATCTCGTGGATGATCTTGGTTCTCTTCAGGAAGGTCTCACGTACATCCTGATTCATGATCAGGTCAACGTAGCGCTGTCTGTAACGGATGTCCTGATCCTTCAGGCCGTTCCACTTGTCCGGCAGCACCTGCAGGGACTTGGACAGCAGGACCAGCTTCATTACATGAACGGAAGTCTCTTCCGTTCTGGTCTTGAATACCTTACCCTCTATACCGACGATGTCGCCGATATCATAGGTCTTGAACCATTTATATTCTTCTGCGCCGATGTCATCTCTCTTAACATAGCACTGAATACGACCCTGCTTATCCTGAATGTCAAAGAAAGCCGCTTTACCCATGACGCGCTTGCTCATGATACGTCCGGCGATGGACACATCCTGATCCTCCAGTGCGTCGAAGTTTTCTTTGATGTCGCCGCTGTGTGCGGTCACGTTCCATGTCTCATGCAGATACGGGTTGCGTCCTGCATCCTGCAGATCCTTCAGCTTCTGACGACGAATCTTCCGCTGTTCGGTCAAGTCTTCTGCATACATTTCCTGTTCTGTGTTTGTCAAATTTTCGGTGCTCATAAATATCTCCTGTTTTTACTAATGCGATATCGTCTTCCTAATATCATCAGTCTTTCTTTTTGATGGCCTCGATGGTGTAATGAAGGGTTCCGTCCGGTACGATGATCTCTACAGTCTCACCGATCTTCTTTCCGAGGAGGTGCTGTCCAACCAGGGAATCGTTGGCGATCTTCGCAGGCTCTGCGAAAGGATCAGCCTCAGTGGATCCCACGATGATGAATTCCATCATCTCTCCGGTGTCCTCGTCCTTGACCTCTACCTGAAGTCCTACGTTGACCTGATCGCCGGTCATTTCCTCATCCTTGATGATGCGGGCATTACGCATCATGGTCTCCAGTTTGTGGATGCGCTCTTCCAGTTCTGCCTGCTCATTCTTGGCTGCGTCGTACTCGGCGTTCTCCGAAAGGTCTCCGTAGGAAATGGCTTCCTTCAGTCTCTCGGATACTTCCTTACGTCTGACGGATACCAGCTCGTCACGTTCTGCTTCCAGTTTGTCATACCCTTCTTGGGTCAACAGTATTTCATCTGCCATAGTGTATCAAATCTCCTTTTCTATCAGCGTTAAAACGCTTGCACTTAACGTCAAATTATACCTCAGAAGCCTCTGATTGTCAATGGTTCTGCTTTATTCAGCACGGTTGTCTGCGATGAACCGCTTGATCTTTCCGTCGGTGGTTTTCTCAAACTCCCGGCGGCGGATGATCACGCGCTTGATCTTCTTGTACAAAGGCAGCTGGTCGTTGATCTTATCCACGGCTTCCCAGACCATATTCTGTTCCTGTTCCTCCGTGTAGCCGACTCCAAGTTCCTCTGCCACCTGATCCGCATCCAGCCGTATGGTGGCTGCCACAGACACATCATTGGCGTCCATCTCACTGTCGGATGCCCAGATCATGGCGTCCTCCACGAAGGGCAGAAGCTTCAGTTCATATTCCAGATCCTCGGGGTAGATGTTCCGTCCGTCCTTCATGGTGATGACGTTCTGACGGCGTCCCACGATGTAGACGAACTTGTTCTCGTCCAGACGTCCCACGTCTCCGGTGTAGAACCATTCGCCCTTCAGCACTTCTGCTGTGGCCGCTTCGTCTTTATAGTATCCCATCATGACGTTTCTGCCCCGGAGTACGATCTCTCCGATGCCGTCATCGTCTCTTGCGATGAGTTTGACTTCCATTCCCGGAAGCAGTCTTCCTACGGATTCCACCTTGGTCTTCTTGGGGTCATCCGGGTTCAATGCCGCCAGCGGGCTGCATTCCGTCAGTCCGTATCCGCGGATGGCGGTGATGTCCGCACTGTTGAAGAACCGCAGGATATCCCAGTCGATGTCCGCGCCGGCAGACAGGATCAGTCTCATGCGTCCGCCCAAGGTCTTCTGGATCTCCCGTGCGAAAGGCTTCATGACGTCGATGCGGGCGATGCGGGTGAAGCGGTTGGCGCTCATCACTCTGCGGATCAGATCCGCTCTGCCCTGCTGCGCCAGTTCGTTCCAGCAGTGCTGATACAGATTCTCGATGACGGAAGGAACGGCTGCGATGATGGTGGGCTTGATCTCCTTGACGTTCTGTCCGTAGTTTTCTTCTTCCTGTCCGTAGGCCACGGCTGCGCCGCTATACAGCGGGTACAGCAGTCCGCCGGTGATCTCCTGCATCTGGTGCAGCGGCACCACGGAGAAGAACACGTCGTCGGTTCCGGCCTGAGTCAAAGTCGAAGCTGCCATGAGCTCGTAGGACAGGTTGCTGTGACTGATCATAACGCCGCGGGCATCTCCGGTGGTTCCGGAGGTGTACAGGATCATGGCCATATCGTCTGCGATGATCTCGGAGTCCAGGTACTGGCGGTCTCCATCCTCCAGCTGAACCTTTCCTTCTTCGATCAAAGCCTTCCAGGTCAGTTCTTCAGTATCCTCGGAGAGGCTGATCAGCGTATCCACTCCATCCATGCCCCGGAAGATCTCTTCCTTGCTGCTGTCGCAGATAACGCAGCTGACTTCGGTCTCCTTCACCAGTCTGGCCAGTTCCTCGGCCGGCAGGTCTTTGTCCATGGGGATGACGACGCCCACGCCGCAGAGCACTGTCAGGAAACTCAGGGCGAGAGGATAACTGTTGCCGCCCACGACGGCGATCCTGGCATCGTTCAGACCCCGGTTCATCATGGCTGTTCCCAGAGCGTTCATGTCGTCAGCCAGCTGACGATAGGAGATCTGGGAGTATGGCGCGTCGCTTCTGAACTTCTGATAGAAGGCAGGCTGCTGGCCGAACTTCTCGCAGCTGGCCTCCAGCATCATGCGGATGTCGGATACCGGCCGGATCTGTTTGTACAGGACATAAGGATCTTCGCTTGCCGCCAGGGACTTGGCGAAGGCCTCCGCATGTTTGACTTCTTTCTTCTTGATATCGGGATACTCCAGCTTGTCGTCGAACTTCTGGCTGCCGTCTCCCAGGTGATTTCCGTAACGCTTGATCTTTCCCGTGGTGGTCTTGGCGAACTCCTCGGTACGGATGTTGATGCGCTTGATCCACTTGTACGGCGGCATCTGCTGGTTCATCTCATCCACCAGATCCTGATAGAAGTGGTAGATGTCACTGTCGCTCATCTCACCCTTCTGCTCCTTCAGCAGAGTGTAATTGGGGTAGATGTCCGCGGTGACCATGACGTTTCCGACACGCTTGTCCTCCACGCCGTGGACGATGACTTCCTGGATCAGCTCATTGGTCATGAGCACATCCTCCACTTCCTCCGGGAAGATGTTCTTGCCGCCCTTGGTGACGATGACGGTCTTGCTTCTGCCGCTGATGTACAGGAATCCGTCCTCGTCGAAATATCCCAGGTCTCCGGTGTGGAGCCATCCGTCCTGGATGGCCTCTGCCGTAGCCTCTTCATTCTCATAATATCCCATCATGACAGAGTCACTCTTCACGATGATCTCGCCGATGCCGTCCTCGTCCTGATTGACGATGCGCACCGTGGCGCCGTCCACCGGCTGGCCCACGGGGCCGAACTTACGGTAGCGGTCGCGGTTCAGGGCGATGATGGGGGAGCACTCACTCATGCCGTAGCCCTGCACCATCTCGATGCCCATGGCCTCGAACTCTTCCATGATGAAGGCGTCGCCTGCCGCTCCGCCCATGACGAACTTCTTCAGGTCGCCTCCGAAGGAACTGTGGATGGCCTTGAACATGCGGCGTACTACGGCTTTGTTGCGATAGAGCTTGAGGCGCTTGGACAGGTCCAGAGCCTGGCGGAGTTTCTGATCCTCGCCACGGCGCTTGGCCTGCTTCCACATGCCCTTATATAACTTCTCAAAGACGAGAGGCACGCCCAGCATAACGTTGGGGTGGACCTCGCTCATATTCTTCTGGATGTAACGCAGACCCTCACAGATGGCGATGGTCTTGCCCTGATAGAATGTGGTCCAGATGTCGCAGGTCATGGCATAGACATGATGCACCGGAAGTACGGAGAATACGATGCCCGGCTCCGGGATCGAGAAGTACTTGGAAAGCTGGATCACGTTGTTTGCAATATTTCTGTGGGAGAGCATGACTCCCTTGGCCATGCCGGTGGTACCGGAGGTGAACAGAAGCGTGGACATCTGATCCGGGTCGATCTTGGCCCGGGTGTAGCGGATGTCTCCGCCTGCCACAAGCTCCGCTCCTTCTTCGATGAGCTGCCTCATGGAGAGAATGTCCTCCCCGTGGGATACGGCCTCCATGGAGATGAGGTACTTCAGCCCGTGCCGGTCCTCGAACAAAGGCGCGATGACGTCCTTGCTCTTGTCAGCATAGACGATGGCCTCTGCGCCGGAACGGTCGATGAGTCCGATGAGCTCATTCCCCGGCAGATTCTTGTCCAGGGGAACGATGACGCCGACGCCGCATACGGTGGTGAAATAGGTAAGGAACCAGAGGTAGCTGGTCTCTCCGATCACGGCGATCTTCTTGTCCTTCAGGCCCATGTCGATGAGCTTGGTCCCGAAGGCTTCCAGATCTCTCTTCACCTGTCTGTAGGTGATGGGGACGAATTCGTCCTTCTTCTTATCCTTCTCCAGGTACGCCGCATTGTCGGCAAAGAGTTCTGTGCTCTGGTAAACCAGATCCCGAAGGTCCGTGATGTCTCTTGTGGGGTAATTGACCCCGTCATATCTTTTACTGTTCATTCAGGTACTCCCTTTTCTAATTCGTTACATTTCATCATACCATTTTTGCCGCGTTCTTTCAATCTTCTATAAGCATCATCGAGGCTGCCATGAGTCCCCGCCAGCCCTTCTGCCCCCGGTGGGAGAAGAACATGTCCAGGTTCTCTTTGGTACAAAGCCCCATGGTCAGGATATTCTCATCCCGGACGCCGCTGTCTGTGAGGTCCTTTCTCAGGATCTGCCACAGATCGATATAGTACTTGATGCGTTCCTCCCCATCCTGAAGGATGGTCCGGCTCTTCGCATACTGCCGGTTCCGCTCATCCGCACGGAAGAACTGGTCCGCCACGTCCCGGTCTACTTCGAAGCAGTCCTGACAAAGAGAGGGTCCGATGCCGCAGATCAGATCTCCCGGGCATGTGCCGAACTCCTCTTCCATCTTCTGCACCATGCAGCGGCTGATGCCGTCCAGGGTGCCTCTCCAACCGGAGTGAGCCAGTCCGATGACATGCCCCACGGGGTCATAGAAATAGACGGCGTTGCAGTCTGCATGATGACTTACCAATGCGATGTTCCGGCAGCAGGTCACAAGCCCGTCTACATCAGTGTATTCCCGGGGACGGACGGCGCCTCTTCCGGCGTCCTCCTCCGTCACGGTGCGGATGTTGGTGGTATGGGTCTGCTGGGTCCAGACTGTACGGTCCGGTGTGGTACCCATACAGGCTGCCAGTACCGCCACGTTATATTCCCGGTTTTCCGGGGTATCCGGGTCGTGCCCGGTTCCATAACCTAAGTTCCAGTTTTCACAGGGACCTTCGCTGCGTCCGCCCCAGCGAGTGGTAAACAGATGCCGCAGCTCCGGAAACTGATCCAGCCTCCGGAAGGTCAGGTACTGCGCATCGCCTTTCTTATGTAACTGATAAATATCGGTTTCCTTCTCAATCATGTATGTCTATTCTCCCTCAGCCAGATATCCCTTCTCCGCCAGCATATCCTGGATCAGATCCAGGGTCTCCTCATCCGGCGCGGATATCGTGTGATAATGATAGTTGGAAGTGATGTTCTTCAGCGGGCTGGATTTGCCGCTGCGGATTCCCTCCATGAACTGGGTCACTTTTCTTCTGGAGCCGATGTTCAGCTCTCCGGTCACCCTGCCGTAGACTTTGTGCCAGACGAACACGTCCACCACGGTCCCGCCGAGATCCACGATGGAATTCAGCTCATCCTCCATCTCCTCATCGGTATGGCAGACCTTGAACACCCGCTGGGGATCCTCTGACTCGATCAGAAGATAGCCCCGGTTGGTGGACATGATCTCATAGCCCTGGGCGCGGATCAGTGCGATGTCCTGGACGATCACCTGGCGGCTGACGCCGAAGTCCTCTGCCAGGTCCGTTCCGGACACCGGCCTTCTGCTGGCACGGATCCGGTTCAGAATATCCCGTCTGCGTTCTTCGCCTTTTCTCATTCTTCAAAACCTTCCTTCGCATTCAGTGTGCTTTCATCTCCCAGATCCACCGCTTTCATGTCCTTCTTGCGGTAGAAGATATCATAGAGTACCGGCACGATAAACAGGGTCATCAGTGTGGCATAGGCCAGTCCGCCGATGGTGACGATGGCCATGCCCCGTCCCATCTCAGCGCCCTGTCCCTGGCTCACGGCCATAACGCACATGGCCAGGATGGTGGTGAGGGCCGTCATCAGGATCGGCCGCATTCTGGATTTTCCGGTCTCGATCAGGGCCGCTCTCTTCTCCATGCCGTCCCGTCTCAACTGATTGGCGTAGTCGATGAAGACGATTCCGTTGTTGACCACTACGCCGGACAGGATCAGGAATCCCATCATGGCGATCATGGACAGTTCCTCGCCTGTGGCCATCAGCGCCAGAAAGCCGCCGGTAAAGGCCAGCGGTATGGTGAACATGACGATGAAGGGGGACAGGAAGTTGGAGAACTGTGCCACCATGATCAGATAGATCAGGATCGCCGCCACCAGCATCATCAGGAGCATGTCATGGACCATCTTGTTGACGGACTCTGTTTCTCCTGTGATCTCTACCTTGTATCCCTTCGGCGTGTCATACTTCGCCAGCATCTTTTCCAGCTTTCGGCTCTGCAGTGTCGTATTGTATCCGTCCTTGACCGTCGCGGTGACGGACATGACCTTGGATCCGTTGTCGTGGGCGATGGATGCCACACTGTCACGGATATGATAATCTGCGAAATCTCCCAGCTTGTATTCCTTGGTCTCCTGGGTCCCGTCGGCATTGGTGACAGTGGACTCGATCTTGAACTTCAGCAGGTTCTTCTTGGTCAGAGGCTCTCTGCTGTCCTTCAGATTTACGTTGAGAGTGCCGTCCTCCACATCGATCTGTGTGGCGTTCTTCTCATCGGTGAGTTTGGTCTGCAGGGCCTGATAGATCTGGGCCACCGTCAGGCCCTTCCTCATGGCCTTGGTCTTGTCGATGTCCAGTACGATCTCCTGGTCTGCCGCTTCCTGTCCGTTGGAGATCTCTTCGAATCCCTTGACGTCTTCCACCATCTTCATGATGTCTTTGCTGATGTCCAGCAGCTTGTCATCGTCATCGCCGTAGATGTCCACCTGCAGGCCGGAGCCAAGCAGCTCGGAGGTATCCATGTTGGAATCCGCTACGGTATAGTCCTTCAGGTTGGCTTTCTCCAGGATCTTCTCCACCTTCTTCGCCACCTGTTTATTCTTGTTAGCATAGTCCTCTTCCAGAAGGATCATGGCCGTGTAGTTTTTGTTGGCGCCGCCGGCGCTGAAGCCCAGAGTCGTGGACTGGATGGCTCCCACGGTATCCACGCCTTTGATCTTGCTGACCTGCTGGGAGATGTCATCCATGAGGGCATAGTCTTCCTTCTGGCTGGTCTCGTCGCTGGCCTGCATCTGCATGGACATCTGGGTGCTTCCCATCTCCGGGATGATGATGATCCCGGTGCTCACCACCTTGGCCGCGCAGACGCCCAGAAGGGCGACGGCCAGAAGGATGGGCACGAACTTCCGGCGCAGGCAGAAGTCCAGGGCTTTCTCATAGCGCACCTGCAGCCACTCGATCCAGGGATCCCGCTTGGGCTCTGTATTCCGCAGTACCGTAGCGGAAAAGGCCGGGACCACCGTCAGCGCCACTGCCAGGGAGGCCAGAAGGCTGAAGGTGATGGTGAGGCACATGTCCTGCATCAGCTGCCGGGTGAGTCCGTCCGTGAACAAAACCGGGACGAACACGCAGATGGTGGTCAGGGTGGATGCCGCGATGGCTCCCGCCACCTGATTGGCTCCCATGACCGCCGCACGGGCCGCCGAGATCCCCCTGGCCCGCAATCGATATATGTTCTCCATCACCACGATGGAGTTGTCCACAAGCATACCGATACCCAGAGCCAGTCCCGACAGGGAGATGATGTTCAGGGAAATCTTTCCGAAGTACATCAGCAGCAGTGCGAAGAGCACGCTGAGGGGGATGGACAGGGCCACGATGGAGGTGGGCCGCAGGTTCCGCAGGAACAAAAGCAGAACCAGGATCGCCAGGATCGCTCCGGTGATCAGGTTGGAGAATACGGACTTGATGATGATGTCGATGTAATCTCCCTGGTCCATCAGGCTGATGAAGTGGAGACCTTCATTCTCCTCTTCCAGCCGCTGCAGGGCCTCCTTCAGGGTGTCGGACACCTCTGAGGTCCCCGCCAGACTGGATTTATATATGGCAAGCACGGCGGCGTCATTGCCGTTGACCCGCGCATAGGTTTCATTCTCATTATTGACCAGCTTCACGTCCGCCACGTCCAGGACGCTGATGTCACCGACGCCGTCGATGTGAGCCAGGACCATATCCTCGATCTCTTCCTGGCTGGCGGTCTCTTCTCCCACCTTCAGCAGGTACTGCTTCTTCCCGCTCTTGATGTATCCTGCGGGCATGGAGAAATTCTCAGCGGTGATGATCCCCGCCAGGGTATCCAGGGAAAGAAGCTGATTGGCATTGGCATTCTTCAAAGCCTCTTCACGGCTCTTCTCATAGGATTCATATCCGCTGTCCAGCTCTGCCTGGCTGGACTCCAGTGAAGACTGGGCCTGGGCCAGCTGAGCCGCACCGGATCCGAAGGCTGCGGATGCAGTGATCTTGCCCGCTTCCACCTTCTCGTAATTCTTGGTGGCCTTGGAGACCTGCTTGTTGACGGTGTCGGATGCCGCCTTGGCCACCGCCGCCTGGGTCTTCACCCGCTCCAGTTCCTTGGTGACTTCCTCCAGCTGGGGCTTCACCATCTCCGCCATGGGGCCGGTGATCTGCTCATAGGCAGACTTCTGGGCCTCCAGTGCCTTCTGATAGGCCAGCAGGCTCTGATACTGGGAATCATAGGCCGCCTGGTTGGCCATGGCCTGATTCATCAGTTTGGAATACTTGGCCAGCTCGCCGGTCTGTTTCTTCTGCTCTTTGGCAAGCTTCTTCTGCTGCTTCTTGATCTGGGACTTGGCCTTATTCAGCTGGGCCTGGGCGGAATCCAGCTCCTCTCTGGCCTCAGAGAGCTTGCTGTCCGCCACGGCATAGATCCGTTCATTGATGTCGTTGATCTTGGTCTTATTGAGTTTGACCTGGATGGAGTCCTCGATGAGCCCGGCGCTCTGGATGCTGGCAACACCCTCCTGGCGCTTCAGCTCCGGAATGACGTTATCATTGATGAACTTGGTCAGTTCATTGCCTTTTTTCCCATCCACATCCACGCTGACATAGGCTACCGGCAGCATGTCCATGGAGATCTCCATCACCACGGGCTTGCTCACCGAGTCCGGAAACTCCATCTGGTTCACCGCCGAGGTGACCTTCACCATGGCGCTGTCCATATCCGTATCGTCCTCAAACTCCAGGAACACCTGACTGACGTTCTCTGCGGAGTTACTGTTTACATTCTTGATTCCGTTGATAGTCCCCACGCCATTCTCGATGAGGTCCGTGACTTCTGTCTCCACCTTCTGGGGGGATGCACCGGGGTAGGTGGTCATCACCATCATGTATGGCAGGTTCATCTTCGGCAGGAAGTCCGTGGTCATCCGGGACAGTCCCACCACGCCAAGAACCACCAGTACCAGAACCGATACCAGAATCATATAGGGTCTCTTTACACTGAATTTCGACATACACTTTCAGCAGGAAGCGGCCTGCCACATCCTGTTTCCTTTCCTCATTTCGCCATATGGCACTGTAACAATATAGTATATCACGGAAATGTATTGAACATGTGAAAAGGTCTACATTGTGTCAAAAATATACCGGGTCTCGGAGTGGAATTTCTCTCCTTCCCGCAGTATGGTCCCGGAATCCTCTTCCACGTTGATGGAATTGGGCATGAACTGAGCCTCCAGGGCGATGCCGTCCCGGTTTTCATAGGGCAGGCCGTGGCGCCCCGGGCAGCCTCCCGCCAGGAAGTTTCCGCTGTAGACCTGTATGGTGGGCATATCCGTTACGATGGAGACCCTGCGGCCGGTTTCCGGCTCCCTCAGGATGGCCTGAGGGCCCTCGCTGTGGCCTTTGTTCAGGAAATAAGCATGGTCGTAGCCGTTTCCCCGAAGGATCTGGGGATGGGGCGCGTCGATTCCCTCTCCGATCCGCCGGAATTCCCGGAAGTCAAAGGGTGTCCCTGCCACCTCCATGAACTCTCCGTCCGGAACGCCGTCCTCCCCGATGCAGGCGATGCGGTCCGCATCCACCCAGAGCTCGTGGTCATAGATTTTGGCCAGTCCCCCGGTGAGGTTGAAGTAGGGGTGGCTGGTGACATTCAGAAGAGTGTCCTGGTCGCTCTCTCCATCGAAGATGATCCGCAGGGCATTCCCCTCCAGAAGATAGGTCACGGTGAGGTCCAGGTTCCCGGGGTAGCCCTCTTCCCCGTCCGGGGAGTGATAGGCAAACCGCAGTCCCCCCGGCACAAAGTCATGACGGAAGTATTTCTGGTCGAACCCCTCTGATCCCCCGTGAAGATGGTGCCTTCCTTCATTGGCAGTGAGGCTGTACTCCTTGCCGTTCAATACGAATCGCCCATTTGCGATGCGATTGGCCACCCGTCCCACCACGGCGCCCATCATGCTGGTCTCGCTGTGGCAGTCCTCCACATTGGCATAGCTTAACAGGATGTCCGCCATCCTGCCCTCCCTGTCCCGGGTGGACAGGGACAGGATCCGGCATCCCAGATTCGTCACCGTCATGGCTACGGATTCATTTGACAGGGTGAAGTACGCAAGCCGTCCTTCCTCATATAAAAGATCGCTGATCACCATCTCTCTTCCTCCTTTTTCTTCTCTATACTATACCACACTCCGGGGCTTTCATGCCATGAAAA
>CAMOGZ010000006.1 GCA_946614405.1 uncultured Eubacterium sp.
CAGAGGAGGTCAACGTGGTGCTGACGGCGGACCGCCAGTGCCGGGATCAGGAGCTCTTCGCCCTCAGTAAGACGGTGATGCGCCGGCTGGCCATGACCGCCGAGGAAGTCGGCTGCGCCATCGGCGTACAAAGCCGAATCGGCCAGGAATATCAGATCACGAACCGCTGCCCTGCGGTGAAGCATCTGGAACAGGAATTATTTGCGACGCAGATCCACCCATCGGATGACAGCAGCGGCCTCACCATTACCGAGGCGGCGAACTTATATAATGAAGCGGAGTCGGCGGCGGCTTTCATACTGCACCTTCTCCGGGACGAAGGATACCGCTACCGGGATATTGTGGTGATCTGCAACGACCAGAGCCTGCGGGCATCCATTGCCGGCAGAGTGTTCGAGGAGTACGGGCTGGACCTGTTCCACGACAACAAGCGTGGCGTGCTGAATTCCGCCCTTGCGGTCTGCCTGGTGTCGCTTCTGACGGCGGTGCAGAACCGGTATCGGACGTCGGATATCTTCATGTGCCTGAAGAGCGGGCTCATGGGGATCCCCGCAGATGATGTGGAGACCCTGGAGAACTACGCCCTGAAATACCGCATCAAAGGCTCCATGTGGAAGAAGCCTTTCCGCAAAGGAGAGTTTGAATATGGCGAGCAGGGCCTGGCAAAGATCGAAGAAATCCGTCAGCAGGCGGCGGACCGGTTCGGCCGTGTGGAAGAGCTGGTAAAGAAAAGTAAGACCGTGCGGGAATTCGTAACGGGATTCTATTATCTTCTGACGGAGGAGCTCGGGGTGACCGGGCAGCTGGAACAGCTTTTGATCCGTCAGCAGGAATATGGCCAGGAGGACCTGGCAGAGGAGACCCGGCAGATCTGGACTATGGTTTGCGGGATCTTCGATCAGATCGTGGAACTCATCGGGGAGGATCCCTTCGACCTGGCGGAGTTCATCGATCTGTTTACGGTGGGACTGTCCCAGATCGAGGTGGGCGTGCTCCCATCGTCTATTGACGATCTGATGATGGGCACCATGCAGAGGACCCGTTCGGGGGATGTCCGGGCCATGGTGGTCATCGGCGCCAACGACGGAGTGCTCCCGGCAGAGACCGCAGACGAAGGCCTGTTTGCGGTGGAAGAGCTGGAGACTCTCGCAGATATGGGTTATGAGATCTGCAAGGTGGATACGGTGCGGATCCAGGAGGAGCGCCTGGCCATCTACCGGAACCTGGCGAAGCCGTCAGAGCACCTTTGGATCAGTTATTCCCTCTCCAATGAAGAGGGCGGCGAGCTTCGGCCTTCGGATCTGGTGGAGACCCTGCAGCAGATCTTCCCGGATCTTACGCCGGAGAAGGATATCATCAACCGTGAGGAGCCCCTGGAACTGGTGGGGGGACGGATCAGCTCCATGCGCCACCTGATGGAGGCCATCCGCGGGTCCAGGCAGGGCCAGGATCCGGATCCCGTCTGGACGCCGGTGCAGCGGTGGTTCCGGGAAAATGAAGAAGACCGCATGGCTTTGTTGGATGATGCCCTGCACTTCCGCAACGATCCGGGACCGCTGAAAGACCAGTACCGGTCGCTTTTGTTCCGGGAGGAGGAAGGTGACCTGTCCCTGAGCCCTTCCCGCATCGAAGGATTCGCCAGATGCCCCTTCTCCTATTTCATCCGCTACGGACTGTCGCCGGAGGAACGCCGTGTGTTCGAAGCGGACTCCCGGGAGATCGGAGACCTGTATCATGCATGCCTCATGCGGGCCACCAGCCGGCTGACCCGTGAGGACCGGTGGGATGAGGTGACCGAGGAGGAATGCCGCAGTATGATCCGGGCGGTGCTGAACACCGAGGTGGAGAGGTACCGCGACGGGCTGTTTTCCTACGGAAATGAAGAGAAATATAAGGTGATGCGCATCGAGGACACCTGCACCCAGGCCCTCTGGATGCTGGTGGAACACGTCCGTGCAGGCCGGGTGAAGAGCGCCCGCTACGAGATCGGCTTCGGCAAGGGCCGGCCCATCAAGCCGGTGGAGATCCAGCTGGGGGACAAAACGGTGTACATCGAAGGCAAGATCGACCGGCTGGACCGTTTGGGAAACGACCGGCTGAAGGTCATCGACTATAAATCGGGAAATCTGGAGCTGACGGAGGAAGAGGTCCGCGCAGGGTACCGCCTGCAGCTGATGCTGTACATGAAGGCGGCCCGGGGTGGCGACCCCGTCACAAAGGCCAGCGTGGAGGCTTTGGCAGAATCCACTGGGGCGCCAGCTGGTGCAGCGGCGCCGGATGGAGTGGGGGCTCCGGCAGAATCCGCTGGGGCGCAAGCTGACGAGACACCCCCGAGTGCCGGCTCCGGTGAGGAGCGGCTCCCCGCAGGAGTGTTCTACTTCCACATCCAGGATCCAAGGATCTCCGGCGATGAAAAAGATCTGGACGATGAAGCGATCCGGGAGGAACTGCGTAAGAAGTTCCAGCTGAAGGGGATCGTGGTCAATGATTCCCAGACCATCAACGAGATCACCGGACCATTTGAGAAATCCGCAGATGTCCTTCCCATCCGATATGCGAAGGACGGGACACTGAAGTCCGGAAGCGGCGCCATCCTGGTCACCGATGAGGAATTCCGTTCCCTCCAGAACGCCGTGGATGCCAAGATCTACGAACTGTCCCGCGCCCTGGTGGACGGCGACGTTTCCATCCACCCCATGCGGCTGCCCAAAGTCAACGCCTGTACCTATTGCGAACTCCGCAGTATCTGCCGCTTCGACCTGGGATTCAGCGGCTGCCGGTACAACGACGTGCGGAAGAAATAACAGTTGTATTTTTCAAAAACATATGCTAAAATTATCAAGTCGGCATAGACGATAATTTTAGCAATACGCTTCTGTAGCTCAGTTGGCAGAGCAGCGCATTCGTAACGCGCAGGTCGCTGGTTCGATCCCGGTCAGGAGCTCCAACGGAAAAGTGATCCCGTGAGGGATCACTTTTTCGTTGTGACGCAGGGCCGGTTTCGGAACTGCAAAGAGCAGATCACTTCACGATAGCAGAAATCTCTTTGAACCCTTCGGTCTTCGACCCATCCATCATCTCGAACAGGATCGATTCATATGTGGTAACGATGCAGCCGGCGGCCTGCATGCGGCGGATGGCCACTTCGTGGTCACGGGCGTGGCGGCTGGAGCAGGCGTCCTCGATGAGGGTGACGTCATAGCCCTGAGCCAGAAGCTCCAGCGCGGTCTGCTGAACGCAGATATGGGTCTCGATTCCGAAGAGGATCACAGACTTGCGGCCGCTTTTGGAAAGCGCGTCCCGGAAGTCTTTGTTTTTGCAGGCGCTGAAGGTGTTCTTGTCGATCACCGGGGCATCGCCGAGAGCTTCCTGGATGGGCTCTGTGGTGGGGCCCAGCCCCTTGGCGTACTGAGTGGTGACGAGGAGGGGTACCCCCAGGACCTTCAGACCCTTGACAAGGCGTACCACGGTGGACTCCAGTTCCTCGCTGCCATTCATGGCGGGCAGCAGGTGTGTCTGGAAGTCGATGACGGCGGCGATGGTATTGGAACGGTCGATGAGTTTCTTCATAACGATAATTACCTCCTGGATTTCTATGGCTTCATTGTATCACAAGGAGCCGCAAAGCACAAATGAACCAATTATGGGTCGCTCGCCTCGGAAAGCTGAATCAAAAACGGGTCAAAATGTTAGTATGTCAAAAACTGAAAATCCACCCCGCTGGGTTTTGTGCCGGGAAAAGGTTGAAATTCCAACGCCAAAAAAATATTTTGCAAGAGAAGAGAAAGTTGGCACACCCCTTGCGATATACTAGGGCAAAGAGAAAATTAGTCACGGAAGTGACATTCAATAGCAAAAGAAATACAAGGAGGAAACAACAATGTCCAAGGAAAAAATGATGGAAAAAGCTTACAACGAAGTAGAGAGACTGATCCCGGCTGAGTCTGACTCTGTCAGAGAGCAGGTGATCGAGAACTCCATGGCTTGCAACCTGAAGAACGTTGCAAGAGAGGAGATCCACCAGTATGTGAAGAAGCACATGGCTCAGGAAGATGCCGCTGTCATGGACTACAACTACCAGGACTGGAGCATGACTCGCTAATCGAAATAAGATAAAAACCATAATAAGTCAACAAGATAACATCCTTTCATCAAACGAAGAACTGCTGATTACCCACAGCAGTTCTTTTTCATATTAAATGTTTTTAATGCCGTTGACACTGGCTGAACAAATGGGTTAAACTGATACGGGAAGGAACGGATTCTTTATCTGGAGGCCAAATGATTTGAAACAACTCAAGAAAGCATGTGTGTTATTTTTTTGCGCCGTCATTCTGACGGTTTTCTCAGGTGTCAGCGAGCTTGCGGCACCGGCCTACGCGGCATCCGCCCACTGGGTGTACAAGGGGAAGAATAAGGTAGGCTACGTCCTGAAGAGTGGAGAACGGGTCAAGGGAGTCCGCAAGATCGGGTCGAAGATCTACTTCTTCGATAACAAAGGCAAACTGAGCAAGGCCGGATCCGAGCGGCGCCTGAAATGGAAGGGCGATTACTACGATGTCCGCAAGGACGGCACCATCCGGAAGGGCTGGCAGGTCTTCGGTTCCTCGCTCTATTACTTCGGCGGCAAGAACGGCGCCATGACCCGGAACAAGACGGTGGATAACATTCACCTCCTGGCAAGCGGCAAGGCCTATATGACCCTGGACGCATCCATCCGGTATAAGTGCATCAAGAAACTCAAGTCATGGGGCGTGCAGGATAAGTCTAAGAAGAAGCAGCTGAAGAAGGCATGGAAATATGTCTCGGGGCGCTCCTTCCATTACGCCACCATCTATCCCAAGCTGAGTGACAAGCGCTGGACCAAGAAATACGCCAACAAGATGCTGTCCGGCCACAAGGGAAACTGTTACGGATTCGCCTGCACCTTCGCGGCTTTTGCCTGGGTGATCGGCTATGACCCATATGTGGTTTGCGGCCGGTGTGCCGGGGGAAGAGACCACGCGGCAGACGGATTCACCCGTCACGCCATCGTAAAGATCAGCGGCAAATACTATGATCCGGAAGGACAGTTTGCCGGCTGGCTCCGGGGCGTCTACGGGAAGAAGTCCTACAACTACCCCTTCAAGAAGAAGTTCAGCGTCCGCATGAAGCGGGTCAACGGGAACATCAAGACCAGCAAGGCCACCATGCCCAAGAATTCCGTCCAGTGCATCGACGGAAGATACTACTACTTCAACGCCAAGAAGAAGTCGGTGAAGGGGATGTACCTGATCAAAGGCAAGCTGTACAACTTCAATAAGAAGGGCAAGTACGGCTACTACATGACCACCAAGGCATATAATAAATGGCAGGCAAAATGCAAGCAGAATGCACCCTTTGCGCCGCTGAAGAAGCTGATCGGAAACCCCAAGAAGGTGACCACCGCTGACAGCTGCTACATGGGAAGCGGCAAGGACTGCATCAACAAATACAAACATTTCATTGTGGATACCTTCCTGCCGGATGACGGAGGAGAAGAGATCATCATCGGGCTCAGGACAGAGTAGAGGGAAAGAGCATGATTAAGATCACAGAGAAAGAAATCAGAAGTGCGCTGCAGGATAATGAAGTATTTCAGAAGCTGGAACCGGCGCAGATGATGTATGTACTGATCACCGATATCATCGATAACGGTGACATGAAGAAGAGCAACTTTGAATACTGGATCACCCAGGAGGACCGCTGGCCGGAGATCCCCATGGAGGACCGGCTGGACCAGGTGCTGCGCATCCTGGACTCGAAGGAGATCGTACGGTCTCTGCAGTCCATGCAGAAGTCCGGGTTCATGCACTTCTGCATGCCCAAGTGCTTCCCCATCAAGAAGCTCATGGACAAGAAGACATTCTATTCCATCATCGACCATTTCGACCGGCTGGACCGGCGCACGGATGATATGCCCTTCAAGCTGGCACTGCTGATGTTCTCCTTCGATCCCCAGTACACCTGGGAGACCCTGAAGGACGCCGGCGTGGCCCGTGAGGACCGGGACTGGATCTGTTATCTGATCAATGACTATATGGAGTTCCTGCGGCTGAAGAATACGAAGGGCCTCAAACGTTTCGTAGCCCGCCGCGGAACGGAGTTCTATTTCGACATGGACGACTATGCCCAGTCGGTGCTGACCATCACCGGGATCCGGGATCTGAAACCACTGGAGAGCCGGTCCTTCATCAACCGATGGATCCGCAACGGCGTGCCCCTTGAGATGAGTGATCTGGACTACACCGTGGAGGACGCCCTGGAAGCAGGCGCCGAGTCCGACGACGAGGTCCATGCTCTGCGGTCCCTGCTTCTGGAACACGTTCTGGACCGTCCGGAGGACAACGAGAAGGAGATCCTGAAGAGCCTGGTTCCCAAGTATTCACAGAAGAAGATCGACCGCCGCATCCGCCAGCTGGAGGATACCCGGGGAGATATATAATCAGGAATATAAGAAAGCCGCCCGGCATCAGCACGGGCGGCTTTTTGAATGATCGCAAGTCTGTGATTACTCGCTGTACTCTGCGTCGCAGTAGATGCAGCGATAGACCTTCTTTTCCTTGTCCATCAGCTTGAACTTGTGCGGGATCTCCTGCTCGATCGAAGTGATGCAGCGGGGGTTCTTGCACTTGATGACGTTGGTCAGTGTCTCCGGCAGATCCAGGTGGACCTTCTTCTCCAGCTTGCCGTTCTCAACGATGTTGACGGTGATGTTGCTGTCGATGTATCCCAGGATCTCATAGTCGATGTTGATGTCTCCGTCGACTTTGATAATGTCCTTCTTGCCATACTTGGCACTATCTGCGTTCTGAATGATCGCCACGCAGCATTTCAGCTTGTCCAGTCTCATCAGCTGATAAATAGCCATGCTCTTTCCGGCCTGGATGTGGTCCATTACGACGCCAGTGTTTACTCCATCTATGTTCATATATTGTCTCCTTTCGCTATACTTTGTCCTACAAACCTTACTTGATCCCCAGCAGGAACAGGATCAGTGCCATTCTGATGTATTTGCCGCAGAGTGCCTGGTAGAAGTAGCATGCTCTCGGATCGTCATCCACCTCTACGGAGATCTCGTTGACTCTCGGCAGCGGATGCAGGATGATCAGGTCCTTCTTAGCAGGCTCCAGCAGCTCCAGGTTCAGGATGAAGCTGTCCTTCAGACGGACATAGTCTTCCTCATTGAAGAAGCGCTCTCTCTGTACACGGGTCATGTAGAGGATGTCCAGTTCCGGCATCGCATCTTCCAGCTTGTTGTACTCTACCCACTCAGCGCCGGCACGGTCCATGCTGTCCTTGACGTAGTCGGGAACGCGCAGCTCATCCGGTGCGATGAGAACAAACTTGATATTGGGGTAGCGCAGCAGAGCCTCGATGAGGGAGTGTACGGTACGTCCGAACTTCAGGTCGCCGCAGAGGCCGACGGTGAAGTTTCCGAATGCACCCTTCTTGCGGTGGATGGTCATCAGGTCTGTCAGGGTCTGGGTCGGGTGGAAGTGTCCGCCGTCACCGGCATTGATGATGGGTACGGTGGTCTTGGTTGCGGCGATGACCGGAGCACCTTCCTTCGGATGACGCATCGCGATGATGTCCGCATAGCAGCCTGCCATGATGACGGTATCACTGACGCTCTCACCCTTCTTGGTGGAACTGCTGTTGGCGTCGTCAAATCCCAGGACGTTTCCACCCAGCTCCATCATAGCTGCGGTGAAGCTCAGTCTGGTTCTGGTACTTGGCTCAAAGAATAAAGTAGCCAGTTTCTTGTGTGCACAGATATCCTGATACTTTTCAGGATTGTCGATGATGTCATCAGCTACTTCGATGAGATGGTCGATCTCCTCTACAGTGAAGTCAGTGATGTTGATCAGGTTGCGGATGTCGCTCATGTTACTCCTCCTTCATCCAACCCGTATCCGACGGGTTATCTCTAAAGCGCAGAATCCTATTCTTATCCTCCGGCTTGATGTAGCCGGTCTCAGCAGCCACCTCAACCAGGGCGTCCAGGTTGCTGAGGCTGTGGTTTTCAACGTTATGCTCGGCCAGTCTGTCCAGACCCTTCTGCATTCCGTAGGTGAAGATGCTGGCAACGCCCAGCACCTCGGCTCCGGCTTCCCGGAGAACCTCCACGGTGTCGATGCAGGATCCGGCAGTGGAGATCAGGTCCTCTACTACCACGACCTTCTGGCCCGGAACGAGCTTTCCTTCAATCTGGTTGGTGCGTCCGTGGTCCTTCTTGCTTCCACGGACGTATCCCATGGGGATGCCCATCAGATGTCCCACGATGGCTGCGTGGGCGATCCCGGCGGTGCTGGTGCCCATGACCACCTCACACTCGGGGTAATACTCCCGGATGGTGGCCACCAGGCCTTCTTCCACCTGGGTGCGGACTTCCGGCGCGGTCAGGGTGAGCCGGTTGTCGCAGTAGATGGGGCTCTTGATGCCGCTGGCCCATGTGAAGGGATCCTCCGGTCTCAGGAAGACGGCTTCGATGGACAGCAGCCCTTTGGCAATTGTCTTCTCCAACATGTATCTGCTCCTTTCTCTCCTTGAACAAAGGCTAATCTACGAATTCTTTCACACAGCGTTCGTATGCTGCCACAGGATCCTCCGCCTGGGTGATGGGGCGTCCCACCACGATGTAGTCGGAGCCGATCTCTTTGGCTCTGGCAGGTGTGGTGACCCGGCTCTGGTCGTCGGCCTTGGCGTCGGCGAACCGGACTCCCGGGGTGATGGTGAGGAAGTCGCGACCGCAGGCCTCGTGGATCAGTCCCGCCTCAAGAGGGGAGCAGACCACGCCGTCCAGTCCGGCAGCTTTGGTGTTCTTTGCATATTCTGTGACCACTTCCGCGATGGGCCGTTCGATGAGCAGGTCGTGTTCCATGCTCTCCTGGCTGGTGGAAGTGAGCTGTGTCACAGCGATGAGGATGGGGCTGGTGCCGTCCTCTCTGGTCAGTCCTCTGCGGGCTGCTTCCATCATCTTGATGGTGCCTCCGGCGTGAACATTGGTCATATCCACGTCCATTTTGGCCAGGACCCGCATGGCCTTTTCCACAGTGTTGGGAATGTCATGCAGCTTCAGATCCAGGAAGATCTGATGTCCTCTGGCTTTGATCTCCTTCACGATCTCGGGACCTGCCGCATAGTACAGTTCCATGCCGATCTTCACGAAAGGCTTGCGCCCGGTGAATTTGTCCAGAAAGGTCAGTGTTTCTTCTTTGCTTGCGAAATCGCAGGCGATGATCACGTCTCTACCCATGTTTCTCTCCTATTCTATGATTCCGATGATGTCTTCCAGTCGCTGGATCCCCAGTTCTCCCATAACGCGGGGCAGATCCTCGATGATCCGCTTGCAGGCGTAGGGATCCGTCAGGTTGGCGGCGCCCACCTGTACGGCCGTGGCGCCGGCCATCATCATTTCGATGACGTCTTCTGCGGTGCTGATGCCGCCCATTCCGATGACGGGGATCTTCACGGCATGAGCCACCTGATAGACCATCCGCAGTGCCACCGGGAAGATGGCAGGTCCGGAGAAGCCGCCCATCTTGTTGGCCAGCACCGGCTTTCTGCGGCGGATGTCGATGCGCATTCCCAGAAGGGTGTTGATCAGGGAGAGGCCGTCCGCTCCGGCTTCTTCGCAGGCCCGTGCGATCTCGGTGATGTCTGTTACATTTGGCGTCAGCTTCATATATACCGGCTTGGTGGTCACTTCCTTGACGGCACGGGTCACTTCTGCCGCAGCCTCGGGCATGACTCCGAAGGACATTCCTCCGTTGTGCACGTTGGGGCAGCTGATGTTGACCTCGATGATGCCCACCTGCTCTTCTCGGTCCATGGCCGCAGCGCACTTGACGTACTCCTCGATGGAGAAGCCGCTGACGTTGGCCACCACAGGCTTGTGGAAGATCTCTGCCATTTCTTTCAGTTCTCTGCTGCAGACGGTATCCAGTCCCGGGTTCTGCAGCCCTACGGAATTCAGCATTCCCTGAGAGCATTCCGCAATGCGCGGGAGCTCATTGCCGTAACGCTCCTCCACGGTGGTTCCCTTGAAGGAAATGGATCCCAGAATGTCCAGGTCATATAATCTGGCGAATTCCTGGCCGTAGCCGAAGGTTCCGCTGGCGGGGATCACGGGATTGTCCAGGGTCAGTCCGCTGAGGGTCACTCTTGTATCTACCATATGATCTCCTCCTTATATAATACAGGTCCGTCGGTGCAGATCCTCTTGTAGCCATACTTTGTTCTGCAGCTGCAGCCCATGCAGGCGCCGAAGCCGCAGGCCATCCTCGCCTCAAAGCTGAACTGCCCGTCCGGGGCCTCCGCCCACAAAGCCTTCAGCATTGGTTCCGGACCGCAGGTAAAGATGTAGTCATAGTTCAGGTCCTTCAGAGGTCCCGTGACCATGCCCTGTACTCCCACACTGCCGTCCACCGTGGTGATGATGGGGTCGATGCCCAGTGCCCGGAACTCCTCGGTGAGGATCACGTCATCGGCAGTGTTGAAGCCTGCGATGACCCGGGGAACAAAGCCTTCCTTTACCATGGCCTTGGCCAGCCCGTAGATGGGGGGCAGACCGATGCCGCCGCCGATGAGGACGGGGGTCTTGCAGTCTGCTGTGATGTCGAATCCATTCCCCAAGGGCATCAGCACATCCAGTGCGGTGCCTTCCGGAAGCTCTGCCAGAGCGGCCGTTCCGTGTCCCACGGTCTTGAAGACGATGGTGATGCTGTGCTCATCCCAGTCGCAGATGGAGATGGGACGGCGCAGGTAGAAGCCCTCCAGGCGGATGTTCACGAACTGGCCCGGTGCGGTGATCTCGCTGCAGTCACCGGTGAGCTTCATCTTATATATATCTTTCTGTAGTTTCTCTGTTTTCTCGATGATGAGTCTTTGGTCTTTCATAATTATTTCTCCCAGACGATGTTTCCGCCGGCAACGGTCATGTCGATGCTTCCCTGGACCTCCCAGCCTTCAAATGGAGTGGCCTTGCCCATGGACAGGAAGGTCGACGGGTCGATGGTGAACCGGGCATCCGGATCCACGATAGTGAGATCTGCGGTGTCACCGCCGCCCAGGCCGAACCGCTTCCGCGGGGCGATGGCCATGGCATCGATGAGGCGGGTCAGAGGGATCAGTCGGTCCTGCACCACCAGTCTGGAATAGAGCACCGGGAATGCGCATTCCAGACCTACCACACCGAAGGCGGAGTTCAGGATCCCCTTGGATTTCTCTTCTGCACTGTGAGGCGCATGGTCTGTGGCGATCATATCTACGGTGCCGTCTGCCAGTCCCTCCCGGAGAGCGTCCCGGTCCTCGGCATCCCGGATGGGTGGGTTCATCTTGAACCGGCCGAAATCTTCCAGGTCCTGATCGCTCATGGTGAGGTAATGGGGACCGGTCTCGCAGGTCACATCGATGCCGCTCTTCTTGGCCTGACGGATGATCTCCACGGTTTCCTTGGTTGATACGTGGCAGACGTGATAGCCGCAGCCGGTCTTGGCCGCAAGCTCCACATCCCGCTCCACCTGTTTCCATTCACTCTCGGAGCTGATGCCTCGATGCCCCAGGGAGGCTGCATATTTTCCGTCGTGGATGGAGGTTCCCCCCAGCAGGCTCTCATCCTCGGCATGAGCTACGATGAGCTTGCCCAGGGACTTGGCCCGGATCATGGCCTCTTCCATGAGGTCTCCCGTCTGCACGCCCTTGCCGTCGTCGGTGAAGGCGCAGACGTAGGGTGCCAGAGCCTCCATGTCGGAGAGGGCGCTTCTGCCGTTCTGTTCCATGGTGATGGTGCCGTAGGGGATGACCTGGATGCAGGCATCCTTCTCAATGATGTCCAGCTGCTGCTGCAGAGCAGGCAGGGTGGAGGGTACCGGCTTCAGATTGGGCATGGTGCAGACGGTGGTGTATCCACCGTGGGCAGCTGCCAGCGCGCCGGTGCGAATGGTCTCTTTATAAGAAAACCCGGGTTCGCGGAAGTGTACATGCACATCCGTAAATCCGGGAAAAACAAACTTACCATTACAATCAATAACGCGGTCGATGGAAGCGGACGCTCGCTTCTCATCAGCAAAAACAAACAGCCTACCCTTAGAAATGAGAAGATCCATTTCCTTGAATAAGCCGCCAGAATATACTTTTCCATTTGTCAGTAAAATCGTCATTCGGTGTCCTTTCGGTTGCCTAAAACTTAAACCTTTAATCTTATACCATAATCCCGGGGCGGTGTCAACCCCGTAGGGAAAGGAAATCCTATAAGAATAAATTTCGGAGAAGTGTGAATAAAATATTGCCCTCGTAGAGGTCTCCTGCGAAGTAGGAATGCTGCAGGGAGTTCAAAATTGCTCCGGAAATATTCTCCGGAAGGAACCCCATGACCGCCGTCAGAAGTGCCATCAGAAGCATGACGTAGAAGGCGCCCAGGAACGTTCCGATGGCCAGTCCCAGCGCACTGTCGATGAGGCCGATGATCCCCTTGTGATGCTCCCGGGAGAAGATCCGGCAGAAAAGCCACGCGATGATCTTCACCGCCAGGATCACGGCGATGAAAGACAGGACCGTCAGCACGATGGTGGTCAGACTGTCTGCTGTGACGTCAGCGATATAATCTGTGGCGCCCTGTACCCAGCCGTGAAAGACCTCCGGGATCTGCTGGATGGCGGGACTCTCCTCCAGCCCGTTCTGGACCTTCTGCTGGAAGAACAGGTTCAGACTGAGGCCGGTGCTGGTCTTCTTCGCAATGAAATCTGCCATGTCATCGCAGAACATCAGGGCCACTGTGATCCCCACAAGCCACTGCAGAGAGGTCATAACGGACATGGCAAACCCTTTCCGTGCATACCAGAATGCGGAAATGATCACGATCGCAGCTGTGAGAATGTCCATTACCATAGCATAACCTCCTGACTAGTATTGTAGCATAAAATAAAGGAAGATGGATGGAGAAATGATGAAAACAGAGATGTTGGTGAGATGGACTGTCAGGAAAGCAGGGGCGGCTGGAGCTAACCGCCTCTTTGCACGGAATTCCGTACAAAAATCCCTTGAATAACAGCCTTGGATGTTGTATACTTTTAAGATGTATGAGTAAGTACGAATATATGAAGGAAGCTTTGCGGGAAGCAGAGATCGCGGCGCAGCTGGGGGAGGTTCCCATCGGTGCGGTGATCGTCCATAATGGAGAGATCGTAGGCAGAGGACACAACCTGACGGAGACCCGGAAGGACCCCACGGCACATGCCGAGATGGAGGCCATCCGGCAGGCGGCGGAGACCCTGGGAGGGTGGCGGCTGCCGGACTGTGAGATGTATGTCACCTGTGAGCCCTGTTCCATGTGTGCGGGGGCACTGATCTGGAGCCGAATGACCAAGGTCTGTATCGGCACCATGGATCCCAAGGCGGGAGCCTGCGGATCCGTCTTCAATATTCTGCAGGAGGAGAAACTGAACCACCAGGTGGAGATCGAGACCGGCGTGATGGAAGAGGAATGCTCCCGGATCCTGAAGGAATTCTTTGCAGAGCTGCGGAAATCTAGAAAAAATCGGAGGAATGAACTATGAAGAGGACAGGCGCAATTTGCTGTCTGGTAATGCTGATCGTGATGCTGACGGCGTCGTTTTCATTTGGTGCTGAGGCACTTCAGGTCACTCGCACCTTCCCGGAGGACGGAGCGAAAGGAACGACCAAGGACAATATGTGTGTCAAGGTCTATTTCAACAATGATGTAGGCAATGACGTATCCAGAAAGGCGAACGAGGATAAGTTCCAGATCGTGGATGAGAATGGCAAGTCATGGCCCTCTGTCATCTATTACAGTGACAAGAACCCGAAGTATGCTCTGATCCTGATCGACACCACCAAGGTCAAGACCACCGGCAAGAACTCCATCAAGGATAACACCGAGTACACCTGCACTATCAAGGCCGGGTTTACCGATAATAAGGGGAACAAGCTGTCCCAGGACTATAACGTCACCTTCCGCACTCTGAACCAGGGAAGAAATACCATGATCTACATGGTCATGATGGTCCTGATGTTCGGCGGAATGATGCTGTTCACCTTCCGTCAGCAGGCCAAGGCCAAGGAAGAGGAGAATAGTAAGGAAGAGAAGGAAGAAACATTCAATCCATATAAGGAAGCCAAGAGAACCGGCAAGTCCGTTCAGGAGGTCATCGCTGAGCACGAGAAGGAAGTTGCCAAGAAGGAAGCTCAGAAGAAGGCCAAGGCAAAGAAAAAGAAGGAACTGGAAGAGTACTTCGAGGATGACAATGACAATTACCGTGTCCATCGTCCGAGACCGATCTCTGAGGCCGGAAGCACCTACAAGACGGGACGGAAGGCCATTGCAGAAGCCAAGGCTGCAGAGGAAGCCCGCCTGAAGGCTGAGAAGAAGGCGGAACTGAAGGCCACCAACTACGGAAAGAATCCGAAGAAAGGCAAGTAATCCGGATGGACCGGATCATGATCTGCTCCTACGCCAAGATCAATCTGTCCATTGATGTGGGAGCCCGTGAAGAGAATGGATATCATGCAGTGGATATGATCATGCAGCAGCTGTCATTCCACGATGATGTGACCATTCAGTATCAGCCCGGAAAGGACAGACAGATCCGGGTGAAGACCAATCGATATTATCTGCCCACAGACCGCCGGAATCTGGCTTACCAGGCGGCGGAGCTGATGGCACAGCGATATGGGAAAGAGCATCCGGGGAGCATCGAGATCCACCTGAAGAAGCGGATCCCGGTGGCGGCCGGTCTTGCCGGCGGTTCCGGAAACGGAGCTGCGGTGATACATGGGCTGAATGCTTTGTGGAAGCTGGACCTGGACCTGGACCAGGTCTGTTCCCTTTGTGCGGAGCTGGGATCAGACGTGCCCTTCAGCGCGATGATCCAGGCCCACGGGAACCGGGATCTCCCGGAGAAGATCCGCAAACACCCTCTGGCTGTTGCCTGCGCCCGGGCCACCGGACGGGGAACCGAGCTTAAGCCGGTGCATTCCTGCAACCGGCCGGTGCTCATTGCCAAGCCGAACCTGAGCGTGTCCACCGCGGAGGTCTACCGCGGGATCGATGAGTGCACCGTAGATGCCCGGCCGGATAATGACCAGCTGGCAAAGGACCTGGAACGGGGCGGCCATGAGATCTACCGAAACTTCATCAATGTTCTGGAGTGTTACACCCTGAAGGCGTACCCGGAAGTGGCGGAACTGAAAGCCCGAATGGAGAAGTCCAATGCGGAGAAGGTTCTGATGAGCGGAAGCGGACCCACGGTCTTCGCCATGTTCCGCAAGATCGAGGACGCCATGGAGCTGTGTGCCGGACTTCGGGATGAGGGGTATGAGGCCTACTGGACCTGGGCCGCGAAATAGAGAGGAAAGTATGTTGAGTTTTAATTTGCAGAACCACAGACCTCTTCGTGAGATCGTATATGAACAACTGAAAATGCAGATCCTGACCGGTAAGATCACGCCGGGGACCCGTATGATGGAGGTGGATCTGGCGGAAGATATGGGAGTCAGCCGGACCCCGATCCGGGAGGCCATCCGGAAACTGGAGAAGGAGGGCCTGGTAGTGATCGAGCCGCGGCGCGGCGCCTATGTCTCAGACATTTCCTTCAAGGATATGGTGGACACACTGGTGGTCCGTGAGGATCTGGAGGCACTGGCGGCCAGCCTCGCAGCGGAGCACATCACACCGGAAGAGGTGGAGGAGCTGACGGATCTGACCAACGACTACAGTGACGCCATCGCGGAAGGAGACATGGAGAAGATCATCCAGTTTGACGAGGCCTTCCATCGCCGCATCGTATCCCTCACAGGCAATCAGACACTGATCCAGCTCTGTGAGACCGTGCAGGAACTGGCGCTCCGATTCCGGTATCTGTACTACGAGCACTTCTCCCAGTATGAGAACATGCCCGTTGAGCATAAAGATATCATCGACGCCATCCGCAGCGGTGACAAGGAGACCGCCAGAAGCGTCTCCGACGCCCACGTCCGCAAGCTGAAGGAGTTCGTCATGAACGAGGCGGAGACCGCATTCAAATAAAGACCAATTGAAAACCCCGCGACCTTTGCGATCACGGGGTTTTGTTATGCAATGGATTATTCGGTTACGATGATTTATTCGCTGGCCGCGGAAAGGGTCACGGTGACCTTGACTTCCTCCTCGCCGCGGATCACCACCAGCTTGACTTTGTCGCCGACCTTATGCTCGTCCAGGGCTGCCTTCAGCTCTGTGGAACTTGCAACGTTGGTGCCGTCGATGGACACGATGCGGTCCCCTGCCTGCAGGCCTGCGGCTCTGGCGTTGGGGCTGGTAACGTTCTCGATGTAGATGCCGCCCTGAGCATAGCCGTACATAAAGGCTTCCTCATCGGACAGGTCTCTTAACTGGATGCCGATGATGGGACGTCCGCTTTCATTTCCGGACTGCTGCTGTTCCTGGGTCTGCTCCTTGTCCTCGTTCTCGATGAGTTCCTTGGCGATCTTGGCTCCCTTGTCGATGGGGATGGCGAAGCCCAGGCCCTCTACGTCGGATCCGGTGGACTTGGCCACGACGATGCCGATGAGGTTACCGGAAGCATTGAACAAAGCCCCACCGGAGTTGCCCGGGTTGATGGAGGCGTCGGTCTGCAGGAGGCTCAGCTCCTTGCCGTCGATATTCAGTGTCCGGTTCAGTGCACTGATGATTCCGGTGGTTGCTGTGTTGGACAGCTCGCCCAGCGGGTTTCCGATGGCGATGACCTGATCTCCCACTTCCAGCTCTTTGCTGTCGCCGTACTGGGCTGCGGTCAGCCCCTTGGCGTCGATCTTCAGCACTGCCAGGTCGTTGCCCGGGTCTGCGCCCACCAGGGCTGCGTCGTAGGTCTTCTGATTGTTCAGGGTGACGGTGATCTTGGTGGCGCCCTCGATGACATGGTTACAGGTCAGGATGTATCCATCCTCCTGGATGATGACGCCGGATCCGGCTCCCTGGGTCACGTAGTTGCGCATCCAGGAGTCAGTGGCCACGGCCTCGGTAGTGATGGAGACAACGGTGGCATCCACCTTGTTGATGATACTCTTATAGGACAAAGTCTCATCGGACTTGGTCAGTGTATAGTTGGTGGCGTCAGTCGCGGGCTTGTAGAAGTAGTTGCCCATCAGTGCCACGCCGCCCATGGTCAGCAGTGATGTCGCCAGCATGCAGAGAATCAGGATCGCCACAAAGGCCTTCTTGGTGATCTGCATCGGCGTCTTTTCTCTCTTGCGGAAAGTATGTTCCGGCTGGCCGTACGGACTTTCGCCGTAATTACCGTATCCGCCGTCGCCACCGCCGTAGTTACCGCCGCCGCCTCCATAACTTCCGCCGCCGCCGGCGTAGGCGTAGTTCTCGTCGGCTCCGTAACTCCCATCGCTTCCGGCGTAGCCGGCGTCATCGGATACTGCGCTTGCTGCAGGCTCCGCAGCCTTCTCCTCCGCATCCGGAATGATGTATCCGTTGGCTACGGCATAAGGATCCGGTTCGATAGCCGGTTCACTTGGCTTTTCCGATATATACTCAGACATGAAATCCGTGCTGGCCTGTGGTTCAGAAACCGGCGCATGAGACTCCGCGATCTTCCAGAA
>CAMOGZ010000007.1 GCA_946614405.1 uncultured Eubacterium sp.
CATGACTGACACGACGGACTTGACCGATAATAAGAGCAATGAAATACCCCGTTTCCAACATTCCGGAAACGGGGTGTTTATTTTTATTTCGTAATGCCGTCCATCTTGTAGATGAAGGTCACAGTCTCATATGAGCCCTTGTCACCGAAGTGATCGTAGTTCTCTGCCGCTTCCTTCATGGCGCGGGCATTGTCCACTGCGTTCAGCAGATTGGTCTCATCCAGTCTGGAGAGGCCCTTCTCCATCTCGCCGACTGCTTCGTTGACGCCTTCATCCAGTACGCGGGTACCCTTCGCAAGCTGTGCAGCGCCCTTGGCAAGTTCCTGTTCGCCTTTGTTGAAGACGATGGTGCCGTTGTAAAGCTGCCTGGATCCGCCGGCCAGCTGGGACACGCCCTTCGCCAGGGTCTTGCTTCCGCCCTGAAGAGCTGTCACGCCTTCATAGACCTTCTCAGATCCGGATGCCAGCTGCGCAGCTCCCGGGATCAGTTTCTTCTCCAGTGCGGAATTGACAGAGCCCAGTCCATTGTCCACCTGAGCGGCGCCTTCCGCCAGCTGGGCTGCGCCTTTGTCTGCCTCTGCCGCTCCCGAAGCGACCTGGGTCGTTCCCTGACTCAGGTTATCGGTCCCCTTCGCCAGGTCCTCTGCTCCGGTCTTCAGTTCTCCGGTTCCTTTGGTGAGGTTGGCTGCACCTTCCACAAGAGGTTTGACGGAGCTGGGGTCGAGCTGTCCCACCAGGGTGTCAACACCTGCGGTATACTCAGCCACGCCTTCCTTATACTGGCTCACTCCGCCGGAGGTCTGCTCCAGTGCGCCCTTCGCCTGCTTCAAAGCCGCGATGGCATTCCTGGCTTCCTCGGTATCCTGCTTCTCCAGTTCCTTAATGGCAGCATCGACTGCAGACTCACTGGCTTTGATGCCGCTTTCAACATTTCCGATACCGGAATTGACGTTCTTTCCGCCTTCGATCAGAGCCGGTGCGTTTTCCGATGCGGACTGGAGGCTGGATGCCAGCTGGCCGATTCCTTCCTCAAGCTTCTGTGCTCCCTGGTCTACGCCGGCAGCACCTTTGGCTACCCCCTGCGCGCCTTCATCTACTTTAGCAGCTCCCTTCGCTGCCTGGTCTGCGCCGGCAGCCAGAGCCTGGGTTCCTTCTTTTTCATTGGAACCGTGGAGCTGAGCGGCACCGTCTGCCACCTGTTTGCTTCCATCCTTCAGAAGCAGTGTTCCGGTCTTCTTGTCCCAGCCCTTGGACGCGTCGATGCCATGTCCATAGAGCTGCTGCAGACCATTACTCAGTGTAGCATTTCCTTCCGCAACCTGTTTGCTTCCGGTTGCCAGGGTTCCCATCCCCTTGGTCAGTGTGGGGACCTTCTTATTCAGTTCTCCGTTACCATCGGATACGGCCTTGGCTCCGTCGACGATGCTGCGGCTGGCCTTGGCCAGTTTGCCTGCGCCGTCATCCAGCTGCCCTGCTCCCTTGGCAAGCTGATCCGTTCCGTCGGCCATCTCATGGACGCCGTCTCTCAGCTCATCCAGTTTACCCTTCAGGTCATCCATGTCTTCCACGTCATCCAGATCCATTTTCTTGAACAGATCTGATGTGACCACGGTGTACATTTCCTCGATGCTGAAGTCCTCTACATCCGCTTCCATGATGACGTGCTCCGGGATCTCCACTTCATCGCTGTTGATCCCCAGATTTCTCTTCATTCCGGGGAAGGCATATCCCATGACGATGCTTCTGGTGCCATCGTCCAGGACCTTCGCATTCTCTGTTTTGATATTCTTGAAGTGATCGTCGTCCAGGATCATGCCGGTGATGGCGGCAAAAGGTGTGGACGCCGTGTTATTGGTATAGTCGATGCGGATCTTCACGTGACCGCTCTCCCCTGCCAGATCCTCGCCGGAGACCTCCTCATCGTCCAGTGTATAGGAGATCTTCATGTCCACAGGGATCGTCGCATCGTCGTAGCCCTTGTAATGGAGCTTGTCATTCTCGCTGACGATGCGCTCGTAGTCGGCTCCGTCGGTCTTGGTCATGACGTAAACCGTTTCCTTGTCGCTGTTTCCGCTCTTCTCTTCCTCCTGGGATGCAGTGGTCTTCGCCTTCTTCTGATCTCCCTTGTTTCCGTCGTTCTTCTCTGTCGTTTCTCCGAAAGCGGATGCGCTCAGGCTGAAGAACACTGTTACGGCGATGGCAAGGGCCAGCGCCAGGATCTTCTTATTCTTTGCACACATCATTTTCTTCATGCCATTTCCTTCCTTCCAGTATGGTTAGATGACTCTAATTTATATATTTCCCGTAAACCAAGTGTTGAAACACATATTATCTTATCAAATGCCAGCAGCAGCGACGGCAGGATCAGAATGACCGTCAGCATACTGATGATGGCTCCTCTTGCCATCAGGACGCACATGGTGCTGATGACGCCCAGGTCGGAGTACATTCCGACGCCGAAGGTGGCCGTAAAGAATCCCACGGCACTGACGATAATGGAGGGAATGGATGTCCTGGATGCGATCTGCACCGCCTCCTTCCGGGACTTTCCGGCCATTCGCTCCGACTTGTACCGGGTGGAGGTCAGGATCGCGTAGTCCACCGTGGAGCCCAGCTGAATGGTGCTGATGCACACCGGAACGATGAAGGGCAGCTCCAGCCCGGTGTATCCGCAGATCCCCATATTCACATAGATGGCAAACTCGATGGCCGCCACCAGTATGAAGGGCAGGGACAGGGATTTCAGCACGAAGAGGATGATCAGGAATACCGCTCCGATGGAAATGAAGTTCACGATGCGGAAGTCCTTGGCCGTCAGGTTGATCAGGTCTTTGGTTGCAGGTCCCTCGCCGATGACCTTGGCGGTGGGATCATATTCTCCCACGATCTCCTTGATGTCCCGGATCTGCTGGTTGCACTCCGGTGTGGACACCTTGTAGTTGCAGTTCACCATGATCAGCTGGTGGTCGCCGGCGATGAGGCTCTCCCGGATCTCCGAGGGGAGCATCTCCCGGGGCACTGCCGGTCCCAGGAACGCATCGATGCCCAGAACATTTTCCACACCGGGGAGGTCCTCGATGGCCTCAGACATGGCCACCCCATCCTCCGGGGCCAAAGCCGAATTGGCTATGATCATATGAGTGGTCCCGATATGGAAATCCTCCTGCAGTTTATCATTGGCCTTCATCACCGGAGCCTGCTCATCGGACAGCCCTTGGGATCCGTTCAGGATCTTGGCGAAGTCATACACTGTATTGGTGTGCTGGTATCCGTAGACCGCCGGTACCAGAAGCACTGCGAATATGATGATATATACCACATACCGTGAGGTAAGTTTCCTGGAGATCCAGGTGGTGTCCGGGATCAGGGACTTGTGCCGCGTCTTCTTCAGCGGACCTCTGAATGCCAGAAGCAGAGACGGCAGGATGGTGACGCTGGCGATGACTCCAAGGGCACATCCCTTGGCCATGACGATTCCCAGGTCCAGTCCCATGGTGTAGGTCATGAAGCACAGAGCCAGGAAGCCCGCGATGGTGGTGATGGAGCTTCCGGTGACGGATATCAGCGTATCATTTACGGCATCCGCCATGGCCTCCTCATCCTTCTCACCCCGGTCCAGCCGCTCGATGTAGCTGTGCCACAGGAAGATGGAATAGTCCATGGTGACACCCAGCTGAAGCACCGCTGCGATGGCCTTTGTGATATATGCGATCTCCCCGAAGACGATGTTGGTCCCCAGGTTGTAGATGATCGCCATGCCGATGCTGGCCAGGAACAGGAACGGCGCGAGATAGGAGTCCAGCAGCAGCATCATGGCCGCCAGAGAAAGTGCTACCGCGATCACTACGTATTTCGGCTCTTCCTCCTCACACAGATTCTTCAGGTCCGTGACCAGAGCGCTCATGCCGGATACGTAGCAGGTCTTGCTGCTGACCTTGCGGATCTCCCGGATGGCGTTCAGCGACCCCTCGTCAGAGGTGGATGTGTCGAAGAATACCACCACCATGGAGGCGTCCTTATTGTCAAAGTTCTTCTGTATCGCCTCCGGATACATGCTGCGGGGCACGGCGGGATCGATCACCTTGTTCAGGTCCAGTACCGTCGATACATGGTCGATCTTCTTGTACCGTTCCGCCATTTCGCTGACGTCCTCCTTGGACATGTTCTCCGTTACCACGATGGTGAATCCGCCCTTGCCGAAGTCATTCAGCAGGAGTTTCTGTCCCTCCATGGTCTCCATGTCGCCGGGCAGGTATGTCAGCATATCATAGTTGACCCCCGTTGCCAGATAGCCGATCACCGATGGGATCAGCAGGATCAGGGCAACGATCAGGATCCATTTTCTGTTCTTTACTACCTTCTGTCCGAAACGCATTTCGTCCCTCCATTTGCTCTTCTATTTATGTCGATTTTACCTTAACACAATAATGACCAATAGTCAATAATTGTACCCTCCCATTCCTTTATACAATTTCGCGAATGTGTCTAAAGCCTAGTATTTTCAGTCAATTCATTCACTTAGGAAGACTAATAATCAGGGATTATCAATCTTGACTCACGGTCATTTTGATGATATATTTGGGATAGAAAAGAACGATTTACCAAAGGATAATATATGAAAAGAAGCGAAGAAAAGAAAAAACAGAAGCGGAATGCGCTTCTGAAGAGTGCCTATGAGCTGTTCACCACCATCGGCTATCATAAGACCACTATCATGGCCATCGCACTGAAGGCCGGCGTGGCCAAGGGGACCTTCTATCTGTATTTCAAAGATAAGGAAGACATCCGGGATGCGCTGATCGTGGCCAAGTCCAGTCAGATCCTGCGGTCCGCCCTGGATGCCATGAACCAGTCCGGCCAGAGCCTTCCTCCCGTGGAGAAGCTGATCTTCCTGGTGGATTATATCATCGATGTGCTGGCCAGAGATATCGCCCTGCTGCGCTTTGTGTCCAAGAACCTGAGCTGGAGCCTTTTCATCAACTCCGGCCGTTACCATCAGAGCGATGAGGACGCCCTGGACTTCCGGGCCTTCCTGGTGGAGATGCTGGAGACGGACGGCGTGCCCGTGACCCGGGAGATGGAGCTCACCATATTCACCATCATCGAGCTCATCAACTCCACCTGCTACAGCGTGATCCTGAACGGCGAGCCGGTGACTCTCAGCGAATACAAGCCCTTCCTGTATGACCGCATCCGCCTTCTCTTCGCCCATCAATAGAAAAGAAAACAGCCGGACTGTTTGCTACAGTCTGGCTGCGAAATCGAGTATTCTCTTCATCCGGTTGTTTACACCGGATTTTTTTAATGGGGGGCTCATCATCTCCCCCAGCTGAGTGAGGCTTGCTTCCGGATTGTAGAGCCGGAGCAAGGCCAGCTCCCGCAGCTTCTCGGACAGGGAATCCAGTCCGCCGATGGCCTGGATCTTCTTGATGGCCTCCACCTGACGCTGGGATGCGTCCAGGGTGCGGTCGGTGTTGGCATTGTCACAGTTGGTGATCCGCACCGCCTCACTGACCAGTCCCTTCTGGATCTTCACATCCTCGAACTGAAGCACGCCGGAATGGGCTCCCATGATGGCCAGGGTGTCACTGATGTACTGTGAGTTCTTCATGTACACGATGAACTTGTCCTTCCGGGGCACGATCTTGGCGGAAAGATCATCGAAAGTGCGGATCAGATGCCGCAGATCCTTGGCCAGGACCTCACTGTCGCAGACATACTCCAGATGGTAGCTCTTCAGAGGATCGCTGATGGTGCCGGTGCCCAAGAACATCCCCCTCATGTAGGCCTTGCGGCAGCACTTGGTCCGGATGATCCCGTCATAGATCCCGTCGCTGATGTAGTTCTTCCCCTGCCGGATCATGAGGATGCCGGTCTCTCGGAGGATGGACTCGCTGCGCATCTCCGGTCCGATGGTGAGGATATAGGAATGTCCCTTTCGCAAGGCCGAGGCCTCTCCGATGGAAAGCTCCGTCTCCACCTGAAAGTACTCCTTGATCAGCTTCTTATAGTGGCGGGCCACGGCGGGGTTATCGGTGGTGATGACCACCCGGAACTTGCCGCCTCCGGCCAGGCGAATGCTCCCGGACACCCTGAGGAATCCGGCGATCTCCGCCAGCTGGCAGCACTCCTTCTCCGGCATGATGCGGGCCAGTTCATTTTTGATTTCCGTTGAAAAGGACATATTCTCTCCTTATGTTACAATACGGGTGACCAGTTGGTCACCCGTATGATATCCCGTTTCCGTTTGATTAGAACTTGCGCGGAGGCAGGCTCAGGATCTCTCTTGCTTCGTCCGGTGTAGCGATCGGTCTGCCCAGCAGCTTAGCGATCTCGACAGCCTTAGCTACCATCTCGCCGTTGCTCTTAGCCAGAACGCCCTTCTCCAGATACAGATTATCCTCGAATCCGACTCTGACGTGTCCGCCCAGAGCGATGGTTCCTGCTACGATGTTCCAGCAGTTCTTGCCGATTCCGGTAGCAGTCCATGTGGATCCTGCCGGAATGGAGCTGGACATGAATACCAGGTCTCTTACGGTTGCGTTCATCTGTACGCCCAGTACGAAGTCCCAGTGCAGCGGGTGAACCAGCAGACCCTTTCTGTCAGCGGTCTTCAGAGCCAGGTCGATCATTCCCTTATCGAATACCTCGAGCTCCGGCTTGATTCCTCTTTCCTTCAGGATCTTAGCGAAGTTGATGATGGTGTTATCAGTATTAACGAAGATCTCATCTCCGCCGAAGTTGCAGGTTCCGCAGTCCAGTGTAGCCATTTCCGGTGTCGGAACGACTTCTGTGGATGCCAGTCTCTCCAGGTCAGTCATACCAACGGCTCCGCCGGTGGAAGGCTGGATGATTACGTCCGGGCAGACTGCGCGGATACCATCGATGCACTCCTGGAAACGTCCGGTGTCCTGAGTCGGAGTACCGTCATCCCATCTTACGTGCAGATGGATCAGAGCAGCACCTGCATCGTATGCAGACTTGGCTTCTCTTACAACTTCCTCTACGGTGTAAGGAACGTTCGGGTTCTGTTCTTTGGTTACTTCTGCGCCGCAAATGCAAGCGCTGATGATTAACTTGTCCATAATAAAAACTCCTTTGAAATGATAAAAGAATTAACAATATTAACTACCTGTTATACAATGCCATTATATCATCTGGATTTTTCATTTTCAACAGATGGCAAGGCCTCCTATACCATTTCGGTTCAAGAGTTTTCAGGTGAACCGTAATCGAATCACAACTCCCTGTGCTCCAGGGTCACGCGGTAGCCCTCCTCCCGGAAGATCCGCGCCATTTCATTGGCCAGGGTCACCGACCGGTGCTGACCGCCGGTGCATCCGAAGGCGATATTCAGGTGATTCTTACCTTCTTTCATATAGTACGGGGCGATGGTATGGATCATCTCCCGGAGCTGTGCGATGAAGGTCCGGGTGATCTCTGGCTTCAGAACATAATTCTGTACCTTCTTATTATTCCCCGTCAGTTTCCGCAGGCTGTCCAGGTAATAGGGATTCGGAATGAACCGCACGTCGAAGACCATATCCGTATCCTGGGGCACGCCATATTTATATCCGAAGGACATGAAGTTCAGGCCGAAGGCGCCGGGCTGTTCCGGATCCGGGCTGAAGAGACGCTCCATCTCCATGCTGAATTCCGCCACCTTCAGATTGGTGGTATCCAGCACGTGGTCCGCCTTGGCGCGGAGTTCCGCCAGGAGGTCTCTTTCCTTCTCGATGACGGCTCTGCTGGTCCTCCCCGTTGCCAGGGGGTGGGTTCTTCTGGTCTCATTGTATCGTTTGATCAGTGTCGCATCCGAGGCCTCCACGAAGAGCAGAGAAAAGTCGATGTCCTTTCTCTTCTTCAGGAACTCGATGCTCTCCTGCAGTCCTCCCAGGAAATCATCGCTGCGAATATCCACCACGAAAGCCGCCTTGGTGATCTGTTTCGACTGAAACGATGCCAGGCTCAGAAGGGTCCGGATCAGTGCCGGAGGCATATTGTCGATGCAGTAGTATCCATGATCCTCGAACCAGTCCGCCGCGTGGGTCTTCCCCGCCCCGGAGAGGCCCGTGATGATCACGATCTTCAGTTTCTCTTCTGACTTCATCCTATTTCCTTTCCACCACGTTCACGATCCGGTCCAGAGGCAGTCCCGCCTCGAAGGCCCGTTCCAGTCCTCCGATGAAGCTCCCCACCCGGTCCGGGGTGTGGGCGTCGCTGGAGATGATGAATTTCACATCTTCCTTCATGGCGATGCGGATCTCCTCCACGGTCATGTGATCGTGCCAGGTGCTGATCTCCATCCAGGTCCCCTTCTTGGCGCAGGCCTTGGCGATGAGTTCCATGTCAAACTGGCCTTTGTCCCCGGGGTGGGTCAGGACCTTCAGGTTGTTGCGAAGCACTGCATTCACGGTCATCTCGGTGTTATCCCGGAGCAGGCGCTTCCGCTCTCCCGGAAGGCTCAGATGATGGGCGTCCCGGAAGTTCCCCAGCATGTGACCCTTGCGGGTGCCGAAGTGGTACCCCGCCAGCACAAAGTCAAACTGGTCCATCTCCTCAGGACGAACGTCCAGGCAGTTCCCGCCGTTGTTGATGACGTTTGCCTCCACGCTGAGCCAGATCCGGATCTGGGGGTACTTCTCCCGAAGCCGCTGGATCTCTGCTCTCATCACCGGAACGTCCTTCCGCTTCATCCCGTAAAACAGGTGTCCCGGTCCATGATCGGAAATGGCGATCTCCGAGAGGCCCTGATCGATGGCAGCCTGAACATTCTCCTCGATGGTGCCCTTGCCGTGGGGACGGATGGTCCCGTGGGAAAAGGTGGTGTGGGTATGTATGTCGAATGTCATTCTGTATTTACTTGCGTCCATATCCTATGATCCTCACTTCCGGCTCCAGCCGGACTCCAAACTGGTCGAACACGGTGTTCTGTACCAGATGCATCAGCTGTATGATATCCGTTGCGGTGGCTCCGCCGCGGTTGATCACGAATCCACTGTGAAGTTCAGAGACCTGGGCTCCTCCCACAGACAGCCCCTTCAGTCCCGCATCCTGGATCAGCTTACCTGCAAAGTATCCTTCCGGCCGCTTGAAGAAGCTTCCGGCGCTGGGATACTGGACCGGCTGTTTGCTGTTCCGCTGATGGGCGAATTCCTTCATCTCCGCCTCGATCTCCTCCCGTTTGCCGGGGGTCAGGAGGAAGTTCACCTCCAGAACGATATCCCCCGTCTCCTGAAAACAGCTGTGGCGATAGGACAGATCCATCTCCTCTACAGGGATCTCTTCCACGGTCCCGGTCTTCTGACAGTATACGACGGCTGAACGGACCACGTCCTTCATCTCTCCGCCGTAAGCTCCTGCGTTCATAAACAACGCGCCCCCGACACTTCCGGGGATCCCGCTGATGGGAGCCATCCCTGCCAGGTCATTTGCCGCTGCCTGTCTTGCCGCCTGGGAAAGAGAAACTGCCGCGCCGACACACATGCTGCAATTCTCCTTGTCGATCTCGATCTGTTCGAATCCTTCTCCCAGCCGGATCACGGTTCCGGGATATCCTTCATCGGCAAACAGGATGTTGGATCCGTTTCCCAGGATCATATACTCCTTCCCCGCTTCCTTCATCTCGGCGAGGATCTCTTTCAGTTCTTCTCTATTCTCACAGGTCACCAGCTCCGCCGCATTTCCTCCTGCGCGGAAGGTGGTGTATCCTGCCATATTCACATCTTTCTCTCTGATCATAAAATGTCCTTCCTGTTGATGTTATATTTATTGAATTCCATGTAGTCCTCTGTCTTCTCGTCAAGTCCCTTCCGGCGCAGTCTCTTCTCCAGGTATCTCTTGGAATAGTGATACACGATGGCGCAGATGGGTACGCCCAGGATCATTCCAACGAATCCGAAGTAGCCGCCAAAGAAGATAATGGCCAGCATGACCCAGAAGCTTCCCAGTCCGGTGGTATTGCCCAGGATCCTCGGACCCAGAATGTTGCCGTCAAACTGCTGCAGTACCAGGATCATAATCAGGAACTCCAGTGCCTTGATGGGGCTCACCACGCAGATGATGATGGCAGAGGGCACGGCTCCGATGAATGGCCCGAAGAAGGGGATGATGTTGGTGATCCCCACGATGGTGCTGCACAGTGCCGCATAGGGCAGATGCATGATCAACATCACGAAATAACAGATGAATCCGATGATGATGGAATCGATGATCTTGCCGTTGATGAATCCGCCGAAGGTCCGGTTCACAAAGTTTCCGAACTCGAAGATGGACTCAGCCTTATCTCTGCGGAAGATAGCATAGATCGCCTTGGTGGCCTGGGCCTTGAACCGTTCTTTTCCATTCAGGAAATAAACGCAGACGATCAGACCGATGAGGATGTTCAGGAACGTCTTCACCGTAATGATCAGGCCCTGGGAGATCTTCTGTACATATCCGTCCACGCCGGGCAGGATCTTCTCCTCCGCGAACTGCAGCAGATAATCATATGCATTGTTGATGATATTCTCCAGGGAATCGATCAGCTGAGGATTGTTGGTACTGACGATGGTGGTGGAAAGCCAGTCGTTCAGGTCCTGCAGACGCCCCGGTGTGGTCTGGATCAGAGTCATCACACTGGATACCACCTGGGGGATCAGCATGGCGATGATGCCGCTGACCACAGCGATCAGAAATGCCATGGATACCACCGATGCCACGAACTTCGCTATGAGGAAGGCCTTCCGGTTCTCCATCTTAGGCTTGAGTTTGAAATAGGTCTTCCGGGTCACCAGGTTGAAGATGGGCGTCAGAAGATAGGCCATGATCAGCCCATACAAAAACGGAGACAGGATCCCCACCAGGGTCAGCCAGAGATCTCTCAGCTCCGGAAGCTCCCGCAGCGCAAAGTAAAACACGATGATCGCCACGCCGGCGGTGATCAGTGAAACAGTGAATTTGAAATATTTCTCATCAAATCGTTCTTTCAATTCCCCCACCTCTCTGTTCATACTTTCTCAACTATATACTACCACAAAAGATTCATTTACACCATATGACGGTTTATTTCTTTTGTCAATGGTCCCGGGAGCCGGTCCTCCTTGCATCCTTTCGCCCGGTGTGTTACAATAATCCCACTTGCGAAGAAAGGAGTGCGAAGCACATGAATTTTCTGGTTGTAAGCGACACCCACGGCCATCTGGAGAAGGTCTATGATATGTATGACAAGCTTTCCGAAATGACACTGGACGGAAAGCCCATCGATAAAATCATCCACTGCGGAGACTATATGCGGGACGGTGCCTCCATCGGCGACTACCTGGCTCTTCCCGCCATTTCCGTCACCGGAAACTGCGACGGCGGAAGAGAACGGGACTATAAGGTAACGGAGGCCTGCGGCCACCGGATCCTGGTGACCCACGGCCATATGGAGGGCGTGGATTACGATCCCGCAAGGCTTTGTTACCTGGCGGAGGAAAACGACTGCGACATCGCCTGCTTCGGGCACACTCATGTCCCCGTCTTTCAGAAGGAGGACGAGATCTGGATTCTGAACCCCGGCAGCCTCACCTTCCCCCGGGACGGCACAGAAGGCTCCTGCGCCCTGCTGAACGTAACGGAAGACCACATCGATGGAGGGATCTACTACTACGAGAACCTCTTCGGACAGAAAAAACGCAAAAAAAATGCCGGCGGATTTCTCCGCGGCATGATCAACTACAGCGACCGGTTTTAACACCGGCCGCTTTTCAATTACTCACAGATACGGTTTCCCATGGAAGCTGCCCTTTGTTCGATGCGCAGGCGCTCCGTGATGCTGCCGGGATCGTTGGCGGTCTCCACCATGACTCCTCCGTAGAGGCAGTCCCCCTTCTCCCCGAAATGCAGGCAGGTCTCGTAGGGACAGCCGCTGCAGTCCACCACGGTTCCGTTTCGCAGGGAGATCTCTTCTCTTCTCATTGAGTTCGTCTCCTGTTACAGTCCGTATTTCAGTTTCTTTCTGGCCAGGGTCGTCTGGGGCAGTCCCAGAAGCTCCGCGGCCTTGCGGGTGGTTCGCTCTTTCTTCAGCGCATATTCTATGATCTGTTTCTCCTGCTGCTCCATGAGCTGCCGGAAGTCCAGATTGTCTCTTCTCGTAAAGGATACCTTCTTGATGCTCTTCACCAGGTCGCCGTAGGCATTCTCATTCAGGATGGCGTCCACGTCCTCCGAGGCGATCACATTGCCGACGCTGCGGATCACCAGGCGGTGAACCACGTTCTCCAGTTCTCTGACATTCCCGGGCCAGTAGTAGTCATACAGAGAACTCAGGGCCCCCGGGCTCATCTCCTTGTCCGTTCCGTACCTTCTGTTGCAGCTCTTCACAAAGGCTTCCGCCAGCACCAGAATATCCGCCCGCCGCTCTCTCAGAGGCGGAACGTCGATGGTACAGATATTCAGACGGTAGTAAAGGTCCTCCCGGAACTTGCCCTCATCCACCAGCTGCCGCAGGGGTACGTTATTGGCGCAGATCACCCGGACGTTCACGCTGATGGGCTTTGTTCCTCCGACGCGGTAGAAGGTGTTCTCCTGGATCACGCGAAGCAGCTTGGACTGCATGTTCAGTGACAGGGTCCCGATCTCATCCAGGAACAAAATCCCCTCATTGGCCATCTCGAAATACCCCGCCTTGCCGCTGGCCTGGGCTCCGGTGAAGGATCCCGGCTCATAGCCGAAGAACTCCGACTCCGCCAGGCTCTCTGCGATGGTGGCGCAGTTGATCTTGATGCAGGGCTTGGAATGTCTCTCACTGTTCTGATGGATCAGCTCCAGCACCTTCTCCTTACCGACTCCGGTCTCACCCTGGATGATGACATTGCAGTCATAGCGGGCCACATTCATGACCTCTTCCACCATGCCCCGGGTCACAATATCCTGATAGATGAATCCGTCGTCGCGGCCGGCCTGCTCCAGAGCCATGGTATTGGCCCGGCTGCGGGTGATCCGGCTCTTTCGCTTGCTGTCTCCGTAGAGCTGATCGATCTCCTTCAGCTTCGGCCGCAGGGTCTGCAGGATCTGAATGGTGAATTCCAGGTATCCTTCGATGTACTGGTCGAAGGCATAGGTGTTCACCACCTTGCCGATGGACTCTGCGCAGAGCACGGCGCTGCTGTAGTTATTATCAATAGAAGAGAAGTAGATGCATCCATTGGGCTTCACCATCTGGACGCCCAGGGTCTCCGTGCCCGACACATCGTCGGTGATGATCACCAGGTCCGGCTCCCGCTCCGGTTCGATGCGGCCTGCCAGCTTCTGATAGGCTTTGACCGGTTCCCGGAAGTCCGCGAAGTACACCTCCCGGAACAAAGGCTTCAGCACTTTTTTGATCTCTTTGCGGGAGATGTCGTCATTATAGTCCTCGCCGATGATGGCGATGACATGATACTGGGGGCCGATGGCCTCACGGATGGTTGCAGCATAGAACATCATGGTATGCAGGTTGTTTCCTATGATGACCACGTTTCTGCAGTTGTTCTCTGTTGCCACACGGTACGTCCCGTAGAGACTCCCCGCCTCATCGATGGCCGTCAGAGCATACCGGGTCTCCATGGGATAATTGGGCTTGTATATGGGATTCGCCTCAAAGTGGATGGCGTATCCGTCGCAGTAGATCTGTCCGAACTCGTAATCGATGCGGTGGATCCGGTCGATGGAGATGGGAAGACACCCAAGGGATGTGATGCAGTAGATCTTCTCCCCGGTCTCGATGTCCATCATGCCGTGGAAATCCGGGTGGATCTCCTCCACGGTACCGGAAAGAACTCCGCCGCTCCTGGTAAAGGGGTTGTGGAGTTTTCCTCTCTTCTCTATGATATCAAGGATCCTGGCCTTGATCTTATCCTCATCATAACTGCAGCTGGAACAGATCTGCTGGAAACTGTCCCACTCGATGTTGATCATCTCCAGCCGGATCCTGGCCTCGCCGGGTCTGAGTTTCCGGTCGTTGTCCAGTTTCCAGGCCACAGGGGGGAATACTCCTGCAGGCTCCAGTACACGTTCCAGTCCAAATGTTCTTTCTCTCATGTCCTTCTCCATTTCTGATGTCAAGTAATATTCTACAGTATATCACAACTTGTTCCACTTTTGGGTCACAATCCTTAAATATTTTCAATTTATAAAGGTTTTATTAATGATAAATCTCATTTATGGGTCGATTTAGAACGAAATGTTCCAAATATGGGTCATCGCCTTTTCCTCTTATCTGACCAATGGTCAGAAACACATTGAAAATCCTCGGCTTCATAGGTTTCCTGACTTGTTAAATGTTTGGCATAACTATTGCTTCATATAATCTTGGCTAATCAATAGTATAAGACATTCAAAATGAGAAAAGGAGAGGAAAATGAAAGCCGTACTTAAGTTTGTCCCGGTCATCCTGCTTGCAGGACTGATGATTTCCGGGCAGGACGCACTGATCGCAGCGCCCATCGCCACGATCTTTGCCGTCATCATCGCGAAAGTGACGGAAGGCCTGTCATTCCAGGAGTGCCTGGATGCAGCCGTCGGCTCCGTCAAAAACATTATCGTTGCATTATTCATTCTGATGTTTGCCTATGCTATGGCAAGCTCCTTCATGACCACCGGCGTCGGCGCCGCTGTCATCAACCTGGCACTGACTGCCGGAATCACAGCCAAGTCCGTAGCTGTAGTTGGTCTGCTGGTCACCGCCGTTCTGTCGGTTGCCACCGGTACATCCTGGGGAACTTTCGCAGCATGCGCTCCGATCTTCCTGTGGCTGTGCCACATCGTAGACCCCAACTGCACCTCAGACGGGTGCCTGCTGCTGACCACCTGTGCCATTGCCGGCGGAGCATGCTTCGGTGATAACATCGGACTGATTTCCGATACCACCATCGTATCTTCCGGTATCCAGGGCGTCGAAGTCATAGACCGTATCCGTACACAGGGTGTCTGGTCCATCTGCTGCCTGATTCTGGCTGCCATCTGCTTCGTCATCGCAGGCATCGTTATGGGACTTCCGGGCAATCACGTGGATACCTCCGGCATCATGGAGACCATCCCCCAGAGCGCCATGGACTTCCTGACAGAGGAGCGTCCTCAGGCTGTAGACCTGCTGCACCAGGTTGGATCCACTGCTGAAGTACACGTTCCGATCTACATGATCGTTCCGCTGCTTCTGGTTATCGGCCTTGCAGTTGCCGGCATGAACACCTTCGCATGCATCGGTTCCGGTATCCTGTCCGCTTACATTCTGGGACTGTTCGCCGGCACCACCTCCATCACCAAGGATGGAATCCAGTCTTATCTGGACCTGTGCATGAACGGATTCGCAGATGCAGGATCCTGGGTTATCGTTATGATGATGTGGGTTGCTGCCTTCGGTGGAATCATGGGCAAGATGAAGGCCTTCGAACCTCTGGCAAACGGCATCGTTGCCATTTCCAGAAACGTCCGTCAGCTGATGTTCTTCAACGGACTTCTGTGCATCGGCGGAAACGCTGTACTGGCCGATGAGATGGCTCAGATCGTTACCATCGGACCGATCATCAAGAACATCGCTGAAGAGAACATCGAAGCCAGCGAAGAAGATATGTATAAGATCAAGCTGCGTAACGCCACCTTCGGCGACGCTATGGGCGTATTCGGTTCCCAGCTGATTCCATGGCACGTATACCTGGGATTCTATGTGGGAATCGCAGCAAACGTATATCCGCTGTTCAAGTTCACCAACGTTAACTTCATTCAGTTCAACTTCATGGCAATGATCGCTGTGGCATCCCTGCTGATCGTCACACTGACCGGACTGGATCGCTTCATCCCGCTGTTCCGTCTGCCGTCCGAGCCGGATGTAAGACTGAAGAAGAGCGCATCCAAAGCAGCATAATATATTTCAACATACTTATTAGCCGTCAGGGGCTGTCTCGAAAGAGGCAGCCCCTTTTATTGCATGCCGGGCAAACGACATCCTACCAGCGTTATCTTCAGACTGAGCCATGCAGAATGTATGACGTCATTGTCTGGT
>CAMOGZ010000008.1 GCA_946614405.1 uncultured Eubacterium sp.
GAGGGTGGAGAACTGACCGATGCTTCTGGTGGCAACCAGGCCGCCCATCTGGGTCAAAGGCTTGGACTGTGGGGAGTGGCCGGTGGTGAGGCCTCTTTCTCTCAGCATATCATCCAGATCCTGAAGAGGAACGCCGCACTGGCAGGTGACCTGCATGTTGGTCTCATTGATCTCGATGATCTCGTTCATGGTGGAGCCGTCGATGACAACGGAATTCTCCACTGCGGTCTCCAGGCCGCCTTCGATGGCAGAGTGGCCGGTTCTGGGAACGACGTTGATATGGTTCTCATTGGCGAACTTCAGAACGTCTGCCACCTGCTGGGTGCTCTTGACATAGACAACGGCTGCAGGGATGGGCTGAGTATAGACCTCGTGGACCTGCTCAAACTTACGGTAGCGGTCGTTGCTGCTTTCCTTCAGAACTTCTTCATCGGTGATGACCTGTTCTTCTCCCAGGATCTCCTGCATTCCTTTTACGATTTCTTCTCTTGTCAGTGCCATGTTAATTCTCCTTTACTTATAACATTTCAGGACAATCAAAAAGTACCCCGCAGTACGTGTCCGTGCGCACTACGAGCTACCATCTCTTAACTCTCTTATGGTATCTGTCATGATATTAACAAGAAATCTGAAAATTGTCAACAATTATCTGTAAATTTGCAGAAAGATGTATTGACATTTGATTGTGATATGATAGTATATCGGTAAGAAAAGTTCGGCAGAGCGTTCAGAGAACCGTACGGGATATTTCCCATACGGTTTTATTCTGTTTTTGGAGGTTTTTAGCCATACATGGGAAAGAAAGTTTTGACGGAGAGTGGGAAGCTGATCATGATCCTTGCGGGGATCGCGATGAATGCATTTGCGGTAGATGTGTTCTGCCTTCCATATAACATATTAGTAGGAGGTTCCACCGGGATCGGAAGACTGATCCATCACTTTGCGGGACTTCCGGTCTCCACGGGAGTTCTGATCGTGGGACTGATCCTGCTGGCGCTGGCCTGGATCTTTCTGGGCAAGCGGTACGCCGCAACGATCGTACTGGGAACTATTACTTATCCGCTGTTTCTGGCAGTCTTCGAGGTGCTGCCGGTGCAGCAGGGGATCGTGGAAGATCCACTGGTAGCTTGCCTTTGTGGCGGGTTCCTCATGGGCATCGGGATCGGACTGGTGATCCGTGCCGGAGGAAGCATGGGAGGGTCCGACGTGATCCCCCAGATCCTGCACAAGAAGGCGAGACTCCCCATCGGCCCTGTAATGTGGGGCCTGGACGTGGCGGTGCTGGCACTGCAGGGATTCCTGGCCACACCAAATGAGATCATTCTTGGGATCATGATGGTCCTTACCTATACTGTTGTCACCGACAAAACGCTCCTTGCCGGAGGAGGTCAGGTCCAGTTCCTGATCTTCAGCCCCAGGAATAATGAGATCCGTCAGATGCTCATCGACCACGGATTCGGCGCAACGGTACTTCACGGTAAGTCCGGATATTACGCCCAGGAAGTGGACGTGCTGGTGACGGCACTGTCGGTTCGCTATATGAACCGCGTGAAGGACGCCATCCTGGAGATCGACGACACTGCGTTTATGACCATCAGCAGTGTCCGGGAAGTGGATGGCCGTGGATTCACCATCAGTATGGATGCGTGATCTAATAATTAGCTAGTTCGTGCAGAAATCAGAAAGAAGGAAAAGATGAAAGACTTTATTTTAAGAAAGAGCCGTTCTGACAGCGATACCCTGTATGGGGAACAGACCCAATTAACCATCGACAATATGTCGTTTTCCGGAGTACCACTTTCTTATTATCCGGAATTTATTGTGAATGCAGCCAAGGTCAAGAAGGCCTGCGCCATTGCAAACTATGCAGCCGGCAGCCTGACCAACCGCCAGCTGAAAGGCATCAACAAAGCCTGCAATGAACTCATCGAAGGGCATTACCGGAATCAGTTTCCGGTGGATGTCTTTCATGGCGGTGGCGGCATCGGGATCAACATGAACATGAACGAGGTCATCGCATCTCTGGCGGGAGATGATGTGGATCCGGTGGAGCATGTCAACATGTCTCAGTCCACATCCGACGTCTGTCACACCGCAATGAGAATGACCATCGATGAACTTTTGTGCAAGCTTCTCTGTGAGGTCCACGAGGTTCGGGATACACTGAAGAAGAAAGCAGAGGAGTTCGCGGAGATCGACACCATCGCCCGTACCTGCTTCCAGGACGGAATGCGGGTCAGCGCGGGAGCCATCTTCGAGGCCACATCTTCTGCCATGAAGAGGCGCGCCAGATCCCTGAAGGAAAAGAGCGCCGAGATGAGAAACGTCAACCTGGGATGGACCGTCATCGGTTCCGGTACCGGCGCCAGTGACGCCTACCGCGAGGCGATCCTGGACGAGCTCTCCGGCATCACTGGAAGATCCTACACCTGGAACGCCGACATGTACGACGCCGCGGAGTATCCGGACGATCTGGCTGATGTTTCCGGCGAGGTGAGAGTCCTGGCGGAGATCCTGGCCAAGCTGGCCAGAGATCTGAGACTGCTGTCCTCCGGTCCAGAGGCAGGCTTCGAGGAGATCATCCTTCCGAAGGTGCAGAAGGGATCCTCCTTCTTCCCGGGGAAGGTCAACCCCGTGGTCCCGGAGACCATGATCCAGTGCTCCATGCTGGTCTCGGGCTCCGACAGCATCATCCAGAGCTGCGTAGGGGCAGGGGAGATCCACATCAATCTTTGGGAGGACATGATGGGATTCCTGCTGATGGATATGATCCGCCGGGTCACAAAGGCCATCCACCTGTTCCGTACCCGCTGCCTGGAGGGGATCAAGCTGAACGAGGAGAAGTGCAGACAGTATGCCAACAGCAGTGTTCCGCTGGTGGTGGATTATAAAGAGAAATACGGATATCAGAAGCTTTCCAAGGAGATCAGCGAGAAGGGCGTGGCTCCGGTGGTGGAAGAGATCCGTGAAATAAACAGAATGAAAGGAGAAGCATAATGGCAGATTACAAACCGAAAATCGAATGGGCGAAGCAGTGGCTGTCTGAGACCAAGAAACCTTACATCGGGGGCGAATTCGTCCACGGAAACGGCCCGGTGATGGAGTCCATCAACCCGGCAACCAATGAGGTCGTAGGGCACTTCGAGTCCTGCACCGAGGAGGACATCAACAAAGCCGTGGCTGCCGCCCGCAAGGCTTTCGATGAGGGGCCCTGGTCCAAGGTCATCACCCACAAAGAGCGTGCCGTGATCATGCACAAGCTGTCCCAGATCCTGAGAGATCATGTGGAAGAGCTGGCCACTCTGGAAGTCATGGACAACGGAAAAACCTTCCCCGAAGGCTGCGAGGATGTGATCAATGTCGCTGACTTCTTTGATTACTACGCAGGATGGACCGACAAGTTCTATGGCGAGGTGAACCCGGTCATGGGAGATTTCTTCTCCTACACCGTACGGGAACCCATGGGCGTCTGCGGACAGATCGTTCCCTGGAACTATCCAATGGATATGGCCGGCTACAAGCTGGCACCGGCTCTTGCCCTGCGCAATACCATCGTATTCAAATCATCCAGCATCACTCCGTTTTCCATGCTGAGAACCGCTGAACTCTTCCATGAGTCCGGTCTTCTTCCCGAGGGCGTGTTCAACCTGGTCACCGGCCCGGGCAGCATCGGAAGCGTTATCACCAGACATCCGGACGTGGACAAAGTCGCCTTCACCGGAAGCACCGAGGTTGGCCGCAAGCTGATCCACGATTCTGCGGATTCCAATCTGAAGAAACTGTCCCTGGAGCTGGGCGGCAAGTCTCCGAACATCATCTTTGATGATGCGCCGGATATGGACTGGGCCATCGAGCGGTCCTTTGTGGCCATGTTCTACGGCAAGGGCGAGAAGTGCTCTGAGCCGACGAGACTCCTGGTCCAGAAGACCGTCTACGACCGCGTCCTTCAGGGTATGGTGGACTATGCCAACAAGAACTGGAAAGTGGGCGACCCCTTCGATCCGACATCCACACAGGGCGCGCAAGTTTCCGAGGCACAGTTCAACCGCATCATGAACTACATCGAGATCGGTAAGCAGGAGGGCGGAAAGCTGATCCTGGGCGGAGACCGCAACACAGAGGGTACCAATGCCAAGGGATTCTTCATCAACCCGACCATCTTTGCTGACTGCACCAATGACATGCGTATCGCTCAGGAAGAAATCTTCGGACCAGTCCTGACTGTGATCCCCTTTGAGACAGAAGAGGAAGCGATCCGCATCGCCAACGACACCACCTACGGCCTGGGCGCAGGCTTCTGGACCAACGACGTATCCAGGACCCAGCGCGTCGCCAATGCGCTGCAGGCAGGCCAGGTGTTCATCAATAAGTATGGATGCTATGAGCACACCAGCCCCTTCGGAGGCTACAAACAGAGCGGATGGGGAATGGAATGCGGTAATCTGTCCCTGGATCTGTACACCAAGAGAAAGTCCATCTGGTACGCATATTAAAAGCTGAAACGGAGAAAGGAGAACTCCAATGAAGATGAAAGCAGCGGTAATGATGGGGGTAGGCAAACCCCTGGAGATCAAGGAAGTGGAACTGGATCCGCCAAAATCCGGCGAGGTCCTGGTAAAGATCCTGGCAACGGCGGTATGCCACAGCGATCTGAATACATTAGAAGATCCCACGACACCGATCCCACAGATCCTGGGCCACGAGGGCGCAGGAGAGGTCGTGGCGGTGGGACCCAATGTTACGACTTGCAAACCCGGTGACCGGGTGGTCCTGAGCTGGCTCCCGTACTGCGGGACCTGCGCATACTGCAGGGCCGGCAAGACTCACCTGTGCGAGACCGCCTTCGGACCCATGTTCGGCGGCACACTGATGGACGGCACATCCCGTCTGCACCTGGGAGATCAGCAGGCCTACCATATGTCATTATTGTCTACTTTCGCGGAGTACACGGTGGTACCGCAGATGAGCTGCGTCGTGGTGCCTCCTGAGATGCCCATGGACAAAGCCTGCATGATCGGCTGCGGTGTTTCCACAGGATTCGGCGCTGCGGTACGGGCTGCAAAGGTCCAGGCCGGCTCTTCCGTTGCAGTATTCGGCCTCGGCGGCGTAGGGACCAATGCCATCCAGGGCGCACGCTGCGCCGGCGCAAGCACCATCATCGCCTGCGACATCAAGGATGAGAATCTGGCCAAAGCCAAGGATTACGGCGCCACTCACACCATCAACACCATGGATGCGGAGGCAGCCATCGAGGAGATCAAAGCCCTGACGGAAGGTCTTGGTGTAGAATATGCCATCGATTGCACCGGCAACGTCAATGTGGGCAACATGGCATGGCGCTGCGGACGCAAAGGCGCCACCATCGCCGTCGTAGGCGCATATCCGGAAGGCCGGGAGCTGAAGCTTCCTGCCGGCGGATTCCACCGCTTCGGCAAAGTCCTGAAGGGCAGCTTCTACGGAGACGTGAATCCCTTCCAGGACTTCCCGATCATCGCCCAGATGTATCTGGACGGGAAATACGACCTGGATACCCTGGTCATCGATAAGATCGACCTGGAGGACATCAACATCGCCTTCGATGCATTCCATGATCCGAATGCGAATAATATGGGGCGTTACATAATCGAGTTTGAATAATGGGTTAAGTGATGAAGGGGCTGTCCTGAATTGAACATGGGCAGCTCCTTTTAACATGTGGATGAAAAATAAAAGATAAAAAAGTGGGCGCCCATCTGATGATCAGAAGGGCGCCCCTTTTAAGTGGAACGAGTATTTGTTATTTGCTCATTTTAGTATATTTGATGTAGGCTGACAGGATCTCGCGAACGCCGTAGATCTCTTTCTCCTTCATGACCCGTTTGGGAATGCAGAAGGTGTGAGAGGAATCCGGGCGGATCGCAATGATATTATCCGTCTCCACTGCGCGGGCGTCTTTGTCCCCGGCAAGGTCGATGGGCTTCATGTTGGGAAGGCTGATGGTTCCTACATCGACGACTTCCACCTTATACACGCCATTGGCCTTTGCCACGGAGCGGGCGCCTTTGCGGGCCTTCAGTACCGGAAAGTAGATCAGATAGAACAGAAGCAGCACGGCAAGGAGTGCCAGGAACAGGTTCATGACCTTACGGCTGTCCAGGGCGAATGTGACCAGCATGATCACCGCCGCTGCCGTCAGGGCGATCCCTGCGATCAGCTGGAACTTCCGGCTCCGTTTGAAGGCCAGCACAGAGAAGGCCTCATAGGCCTCATCGTAGCTGAGCTTGTAACTAAACCGATAGGATGTCTTCACGTCTTCCGGAAGGGTGATCTCCGGGATGTCTTTCTGTTTCTTGTCTTTCATGATGTCTCTCCGTGTATGATACTGCCTGTATCACGGAGATACAGGCAGTATGCAGGGTATATTATGACTTATTATGCGGTCGCTTTCTTAGCTTCTTTCATATCCTGCTGTTCGGACGGCTGACGCTCGGACGGAAGCGGTCTTCCGTACTCGTCATAATCATCCTTGAAGGTATCGTATTTCTGCGGGTTCATCATGACCTTCACGAAGGAGATGGCGATGATGATCAGGAAGAATACCACCGGGAATCCGCCCAGGTTGGACAGGTATTTCAATGCGTCAGTACTCTGGAATGCATTGATGAAGATGATGCACATAGCACCGATGGTGATTCCCCAAACGATCTTCAGCCAGGTCGGGGACTCGGTGTCATCTGCAGACAGGCCGTCTGTGCACAGTCCGGACATGGCGTTGGTATTGGAGTCAGAAGCGGTAACGAAGGATACGAATACGATGATCAGGAATACTGCGATGGTGATCGTGGAGATCGGCATCTGCTGCAGTACTGCATAGGTTGCGAATTCGGTTCCGCCGTTGGTCATAGCCTCATTGATTCCCTTTCCTGCCAGTTCATAGTACAGGGAAGAGGAGGAGAAGAGTCCCAGCCATGCTACGGAGAACAGGGACGGGAATACCACGATAACGCGGATCGCTTCTCTTACGGTGTATCCTCTGGAGATTCTGCCAAGGAATGCGGAGGTTACCGGCATCCATGCCATCCAGTTACACCAGTAGAATACCGGCCACCACATAGCCCATTTGTCTCCGTCGCCTGCGGACAGGAAGAGAGACTGACGGCAGAAGTCGGTGAGGTAAGCACCGAATCCCTCGATGGTCAGGTTCAGAATGTAGAAAGTCGGTCCGAACAGGAATACGAACAGTCCCAGTACCATGTAGATTCTGGAGTTGATGGTGGACAGAATACGGATTCCGTTCATAACGCCGGATACAGCAGATGCTACGAATGCAGCAACGATGACGGCACCGACGATAGTCCAGGTAACAGCACCGGACTGGATGCCTCCGCCGGACAGGGTGGACATACCACCGGTTACCAGGAATACGGCAGATCCCATGGATGCAGCCATTCCGCAGACCAGAGCCAGCAGGCAGATCACGTCTACCACCGGGGAGAACTTCTTGGCAGTCTCATAGCTCAGGGTCGGGTACAGCATGTTACCCAGGGAGTAATCCTTCTTTGCATTGTAGAACAGGAATGCGAAGAGGATGGCCGGAGCACCGTAGATGCACATCGGGGTGAAGGTCCACTCCAGGAAGATGTCCTTCATGATGAAGTCGATGGCACCGGGGGTTTCCGGAGTAACAGATGACGGTGGTCCGTAGTAGTGGTACATCGGCTCTGCACATGCCCACAGCAGGATTCCTGCTGCCATGATGGTACAAAGTACGATCCATACGTAGTTTGTCATGTTCATGATGGGCTTGGCATTTCTGCCGCCGATTCTTACGCCGCCGAACTTGGAGAAGTAAGCAGCGATGACCAGGATCACGCAGACGAACGCCATCAGGGCGAACAGCCATGAGAAATCATCCAGGATGAAGTTCGTGATGCTCATGATCACGGCATTGAATGCTTCTCCGTTGATGAAGTTCAGAGCGATCGTTACGATCGCCAGGATCCATGGTACCAGGAATACTGGCCAACGAACTTGTTTGTTAGAAGATTCCATGTTTTCCTCCTTTGAAAATGGTGTAGTAACGGGATAAGAGCGTTGATAATAAAAAAAGAGAAGCAACCCTAACCAAAGGGGTCACTTCTCTTTTCACTCTCGTAACTCATATACATTCTAAACGATACGAATCAAATTGTCAACGTAAATTATCAGAAAATATTGTTACATTATATTGATTCGATAAAAGGAATCGCATATAATGAATACATAACCGAAAGAGAGGTAATATATGAACCGCAGAATCAATAAAGACCTCTTCCTGGAACTCACTGGGGAATGCCCTGTGATCCCGGAGATCAAGAATGAGGAATGGCTGGAGAAACTGTCGGAATCCGAGAGCCGCATCGTATATATATTATTCGGAGACATCTGCACGATTCCGGATATCGTCGCAAGAGTGAAGGCCATGGGCAGATTCGCCCTGGTCCACGTGGATCTCATCGACGGACTGTCGCCGAAGGCCATCAGCGTGGATTTCATCAAACGCTATACTCAGGCGGACGGCATCATCAGCACCAAGCCGGTGCTCATCAAGCGCGCCAATGAGCTGGGGCTCTTTTCCGTGCAGCGGTTTTTTATGACGGACGGACTGACCTACTGGAACATCGAGCGCTATGTCAAACAGTGCGACCCGGATGTGGTGGAGCTGATGCCGGCAGGCCTTTCCAAAGTCATCAAGTATCTGGTGGACCAGATCAACCGTCCCGTGGTGGCAAGCGGCCTGACCCAGGACAATGAAGACATCATCGGTGCCCTCAGCGCAGGGGCCATCGCGGTGGCCACCACCAACAGAGACCTTTGGGAATGCTGATCGTTGTCAGAAAATATTCAATATTGACAAACCTTGTGAACTGTATTAAACTACAGACAGTTACTAAGAGCGAAAGAGAAGGTAACTCCTGCGTAAGCATGCCGGAGTTTCCTTCTCCTTTTTTTATCGCAGATGATTCAGGAGGTATGAAAAATGCGTAATATCAATGATTTCTCACTGGACTTTTTCTCACTGGAAGGCAAGAATGCCATCGTAACCGGCGGATGCAGCGGACTGGGACAGTGCTTCTCACTGGCTCTGGCCAAGGCAGGTGCAAACATTTTCGTCTTTGCTGCAGTAAATGATGACGGCGAGACCCAGAAACTGATCGAGGACTGCGGCGTCAAATATCACTTCATGCAGGGCGATATCATGGAAGAGGGGATCTGCGATAAGGTCGCGGACGAGTGTGTAAACGTATTTGGAAGCGTTGACATCCTGGTCAACTGCGCAGGCATCTGCCTGATCGAAGACGTCCTGGATTTCACCAGAAAGCAGTGGGATCCCATGATCGGCATCAACCTCACCGGCGCATTCGATCTTTCCCACGCCGTAGCAAGATACATGATCCCCCAGGGATCCGGCCGCATCATCAACATCTGCTCCCTGTTCTCCTTCCTGGGCGGACTGGGCTCCCCGGCCTATGCAGCCATGAAGGCAGGCCTCATGGGACTGACCAAGGCTTATGCTGATGAGCTGGGTAAATACGGCATCACCGTAAACGGCATCGCTCCGGGATACTTCCAGACCGCCATGACCAGCGGGACCGGATCCGGAAACGAAGATGATCCGAAATACATCGCCATCAAGAACCACATTCCGATGGATCGCTGGGGCGAGAGACAGGACCTGATGGGCGCCATGGTATTCCTGGCCAGCAAGGCTGCGGATTATGTCAATGGTACCGTACTGGTCGTAGACGGCGGATATCTGGTAAGATAGGAGAACAACATGAGCGAGAAATATCTGATCGGAATCGATGAAGGATCCCAGAGCGCGAAGATCCTCATCTTTGATACAAAAGGAAACATTGTCTGTGAGGCCAAGCACCCGCTGAAGCCCTACAATCTGCCCCAGCCGGGCTATGTAGAGCATCCGGACGACGACTGGTGGGACGCCATCTGCGAAGCCGGAAAGAAATGCATGGCCAAGTTCGAGGGAGATCCGAAGGATATCGTGGGGATCGGGCTTTGTACTATCCGGTACTGCAGAGCCTACCTGGACGAGAACTGCATGCTGGCTCAGCCGGCACTCTCCTGGATGGATGTGCGCGTGTCCGCACCCTATGTCCATGAGAACCCCAAGGTAAAATACATTGTAGCCTCTTCCGGCTACATCACATACCGCCTCACCGGCGAGAAGAAGGACACCGTAGCCAACTACGAAGGCGGCTGGCCGGTGGACGTGGATACCTGGACCTGGTCCGAGGATCCCAAGGTCTACGAGGACTGCGGCATGCCCAGAGAGATGCTCTTCGACGTGGTGATGCCGGGTGACGTCCTGGGCTATATCACCGAGGAAGCCGCTGCTGCTACGGGATTCCCCGTGGGAGTACCTGTGGTTGCCACCTCCAACGACAAAGCCGTGGAAGGTCTGGGCACCGGATGCATGGGCGATGACACCGTCTGCCTGTCACTGGGGACCTATACCGCAGCCATGATGGAAGGAAAAGAGTTCCTGAGAAATACCAGCTCCACCTGGCCCAAGTTCTCCTGCGTTCCCAACAAGTATCTCTACGATACATGGGGGATCCGCAGAGGAATGTGGACCGTCAGCTGGTTCCGGGATATCCTGGGAGACGGCTATGCCAAGGAAGCCGAGGCCAAGGGAATGTCCGCGGAAGAGATGCTGAGCGTCGAGGCGGAGAAGGTGCCGGTGGGAAGCGACGGACTTCTCACAGTACTGGACTGGCTTCCCTGGGTGGATGCCAGATACAAGAAGGGCATCATGATCGGATTCGACGGAAGACATACCAGAGGTCATATGTACCGTTCCATCCTGGAAGCTGTGGCACTGACCATGAAGAAGTATATCTTCGATATGGTTGAGGAAGTTGGTGTGGATATCAAGAAGGTCATCGTTACCGGAGGCGGTTCCTCCAGTGACCTGTTCATGCAGATCATCGCCGATGTTCTGAATATCCCCACGGTGCGCAATGAAGTAAACGGCGCGGCCGGACTGGGATCCGCCATCTGCGCGGCAGTGGCCGCCGGCGTATATCCGACCTTTGAGGATGCGGTGGCCGGAATGGTACGCATCACCGACCGTTTTGAGCCCATTGCGGAGAATACCGCCCTGTACGACAGAGTGTATCCGATCTACTGGGATATCACCAACCACACAGACGAAGTTCTGAAGAAGACCTACGAGATCTTCGAGTAGTACGTAACATCCATGCCCACTCTGGCGATCCCGCCGGGGTGGGCTTTGTTCTAAGGGAGGAAGAGAATGTCTATTGCATTTGGCGCGCCGGGACGCTACATTCAGGGCCCGGGGGAACTGCTGCGCCTGCCGGAGCACTCAGGGACCTACGGGGACCGGGTCTTCGCCATCATCGACACTTATTTCTATAAGGAGCTGTCCGGGAGGCTGGCAGAGGCCTACCGCAGCAAAGGAGGGACCATTAGCTGCGTTGAGTTCGCAGGGGAGATCACCAAAGAGGTGATCGGAAGGTTCCGGGACATGGCCGAGGGGGCCTGCGTCATCATCGGCATCGGCGGCGGCAAGACGCTGGACACCGCCAAAGCCCTGGCGGCGGAGCTTTCGGCAAGCCTCATCGTGGCGCCTACCAGCGCATCCACCGACGCGCCCACCAGCGCCATGTCCGTGATTTATAATGACAACCACGAGCACGATGATGTATACTACTATGTAAAGAACCCGGATCTGGTCCTGGTGGACAGTCAGATCATCGCCGATGCTCCGGTGCGGTTCCTTGCAGCCGGGATGGGTGATGCTCTGGCCACAGTCTACGAGGCTCGTGCGACACTGGCTACCGGAAGTCCCAACTACATCAACCAGGAGACGGGACCCTACCTGGGGACCCGGACGGCAGTGGCCATCGCAGAACTTTGCGGGGACATTGTGTTTGAATATGGCGAGGCAGCCAGGGAGGCCAATGAAGCCCACGTGGTAAGCGAAGCCCTGGAGGCAGTGATCGAAGCCAACACGCTGATGAGCGGTCTGGGATTCGAGAATGTGGGATGCGCGGCGTCTCATGTGATCTGCAACGGGATCTCCGCCACCCCGGAGGGGGACAAAGCCCTCCATGGAGAGAAGGTGGCCTACGGGATCCTTTGTCAGCTGATGGCGGAGGGGAATACCCAGGAACTTGCGAAGGTCCGGGAGTTCTACCGGAAGGTGGGACTGCCCCTTACCCTTGCGGATCTGGGGGTGCCTGCCACAGAAGAGAATCTGCGGATCATTTCCTCGGATACAAAGAATACCGAATGGACCCGGGAACCATTCGAAATGGACGACGAGAAAGTATATCAGGTGGTCTGCGCAGTGGAGCGCCTGGGAAAGGACTGACCTATGGAACTTATGGAAGTAATGAGACGCAGAAAGAGCGTCAGAAACTATACGGATGAGCCGATCACGGAGGAGCAGCTTGCAAAGATCCTGCAGGCGGCGATGCTGGCGCCTACCAGCCGGAATTTCCTGCCCACCAATTTCATCGTGGTGCGAGATAAGGAACTGCTGGAGAAGCTGGCGGATGCCAAGGACCATTCCTCCGGGATGCTGAAGAAGGCGGCCTGCGGAATCGTGGTCTGCGGTGATGCGGAGAAGTCGGATACCTGGATCGAGGACTGTTCCATCGCCATGACCTACATGCACCTTATGGCCACGGAGCTGGGGCTGGGAAGCTGCTGGGTGCAGACCAGAATGAGAAAGAAGAATGACGGAACGCCGGCGGAGTCTCTGGTAAGAGAGGCCATGCACATCCCGGCGGGATATGAGATCGAAGGGATCCTTTCCATCGGCGCAGTGGACCGCGAATTGACTCCGCGGGATGAGAAGGACCTGAAGGATGCGAGGATCCATTATGAGACCTTTGATTCTTGTGGTGAATGATGACGGAATCGAGGCCCCGGGATTTGCTGCGGCGGTTCGGGCAGCACGGCGATTCGGCGAGGTTCTGGCAGTGGCGCCGGCACGGCAGCAGACTGCCATGGGGCGGGGCTATCCCCGTTACCCTGATCTGGGGGTCATCGAGGAACGGAATCTGTTCATCGGCAATGACGTGATCCGGGCCTATGCGGTCCATAGCTCGCCGGCCCATGCGGCAGCCTACGGAGCCATGGAGATCGCAGACCGCAAGCCGGATCTTCTGGTGAGCGGGATCAACCATGGAGCCAATCTGGGCATGTCCATTACCGGAAGCGGGACTCTTGGCGCCTGCTTTGAGGCGGTAAGCGAGGGGATCCCCTCTGTGGCTCTTTCCATGGAGACCGGGGCGGACTCCATCATGACGGCGTCGGGGCAGCTGGATTTCCAATATGCAGAAGAGGCGGGGGCCTTCTGGATCGGCAAGGTCCTTGCAGAGGGGATGCCCGGTGACTGCGAGATCCTGAATGTGAATGTGCCGGACTGCCCGGTAAAGCCGGAGCAGTACCGCATGACAGTACTGGACCGGCAGAATTATTATGAGCTCCGGGTTCCGGGTGCGCGGAACTGGGCGGAGCCCTTTACTATGGATTTTGAAATCCGGTACGATGAGGACCGGTTGTATGAAGAGGGTGACATCCGGGCGGTATGTTTGGACCGGATGATCTCGGTCACGCCCCTTGGGTGGGACCTGACCAAACGATAGGAGGAAACGATGAGTTATATTTTGACAGAGTTTGGGGCAGATGTCCTCTCGGATGTGACCACGTTCTGTGAGCGGGAGGTCCTGAAACAGGCGGCGGAAGCGGACCGAAACCGGATCTGGCCGGAAGAAATGTACGAGAAGGCCTGTGAGATGGGGCTGGGCGCCTTGTCTGTTCCGGAGGAATACGGCGGTCTGGGACTGACCCTTCCGGAGAGGGCTGCGATCCTGGAGAAGATGGCCTGGTTCGACGCCGGATTTGCCGTGTCCTATATGACAAATATTCTGTCCTCAATCCCTGTTTTCTACTTCGGGGAGCATGCCAACCGGAAATCATGTTATGACCTTCTTCTGGAAGGAAGGTTCGGAGCCTTCTGTCTGACGGAAGATCAGGCCGGAAGTGATATCAGCCGTCTCCGGACCCGCGCTATCCGGGAGGGGGAGGAATATGTTATAAACGGCAGTAAGATGTTCGTCACCAACGGCAGGATCGCCGGCTATTATGTTGTCTTCGCAGAAACGGATGCCGGCCTCACGGCCTTCTATGTGACGGCGGACACGCCGGGAATCGAGGCCGGAGAGGAAGAGAACAAACTTGGGATCCGTAATTCCGATACCTGTGAAGTTTCCTTCCAGGATGTCCGAGTGCCCTATACCGCCATTCTTGGGAAAGAAGGCGAGGGGCGCAAGATCGCTGTGTTCTGTCTGCAGCATGCCCGGATCTTCTGCGGTGTTACTGCCCTGGGGGTGGCCCAGAGAGCGCTGGATGAGTCCATTTCCCGGGTCCGGGAGAGAGAGCAGTTTGGCTCCTTGCTCGCAGATAACGAGGTGATCCAGTTCAAGCTGGCAGACATGTACATGAAGACAGAGGCCGCCCGGCAGTGCTGCATCAGCGCCCTGAACAAAGCCGGGGCGGGGGAGGACTGCCGCCTTGCGGCAGCCACCGCCAAGTGCCTGGCAGGAGATGCCGCCGAGTACTGCGCATCGGAAGCTGTTCAGATCTTCGGCGGGTACGGATACTGCGAGGATTATCCCGTGGAGAAACTGCTCCGGGATGCGAAGATCTTCCAGATCTTTGAAGGAACTAACGAGATCCAGCGCCTGACCGTAGGCCGGACACTGGTGAAATAGAGAGACTGTGGCGCGGCATACTGCCGCGCCATTTTACGGTTGAATGCACTGAGAATCTATGATAGAATAGTTTCCGTCAGTAATTGAATAAGATCTGGAGACGTATCGAAGTGGTCATAACGAGCCGCACTCGAAATGCGGTTGTCCGCAAGGGCACGTGGGTTCGAATCCCACCGTCTCCGCCAGTAGAAACCCCTGAATTTCAACGATTCGGGGGATTTTGATTGCTGTAATTTCTGGGTACAGCGTGGGTACAACACTTTGGTGACATGAAGGAACGAGCATTTTCGAATTTTTCTTCGCTGTTCCTTCGAAGATCTGTCGAAACAGTAATTATTCAATGTCGTTTTTGCGCTTAGATGACCGCAATATTTCATGACGGTCTTAACATTAACATTGGCATCGATTAATGAAGAAACAAAAGTCCGACGACCAGAATAAGGCGAATTCTCGGGAAGACCAATCTTTCGGCATATCCTTTTCAATGTTCGGCTCATCCGGTCATAGAAACTCTTGACATTATTTGATGTAAGGAAAATATATTCAGATTCTAAATCTAAGTCCTTCTGACACCTACGGCATTCCTCGATGATTTCCTCCATTAGGGGGGTTAATGGAATAGTTCTAGCGTCATGACCGGCTTTGGTGCGATTGTCGATGATTCTCTTCGCCTTCTCTGAAAAGAAACGACGAATGGAAATTTCATGATCGACAATATCAGAATACCTAAGAAGGCTGCATTTTCCTTGTGTGTGTGGGACGACCAAAAGCTGATCACTGATAAGCCAGGTCGTCACAACATTTGTGTCATTAGTTACATCCTGATCCTTTCCGGAGAGTTCTTTTGTTACGTAGAATTCTCCGCTAGCGCTTATATACAGTCTTTCTATCATCATGCGCTCAGTGAATGATTCGCATTCTATTCGTGTTGCGATAAGGACGTCTTTCTTACTTGTTTGCATCTATTCTCCTTTCTACAACAAAGCCCGTCAGTCCGCCTGACGGGCCGGTGTGAATATAGCTTTTAGTGTTATAGGTTATTCTTCAACTTCACCGAAAGAGTCTTGATACTGCCCTTGGTGTGAACGGTGAACTGGACATCGATAGTTTCAGGGTGGTCTTCAAGTCAGGGGTAGAGGTCGAAGTGAACAACTAATAATTTG